>JAKSNS010000021.1 GCA_024399545.1 Paludibacteraceae bacterium | reverse complement strand
CTTACCCTTTCCGACCCGTAAAACATATTTTTGGTGACGCATTCCCGAAGTCAGGGGGATTTTAGCATCCTGTATATAAACAACCCATTTGCCGCAAAACTGCCAAAAATTAATTGCAACTATCTTTCTTACCTTGGCGTGATTTTTTTATGATTTTTTCCCCGTTTGTTTTGTCTGTTTCAAATATTATTCGTAAATTTGCACCCAGAAAAATCAGTATAACAAATCACTCTTAATGATGAAGAAATTCTACCTTTTACTGATGCTTTGTGCATCGTTTTTATTGACAAAAGCCGTTCCTGCTTATCCTGGGCTTTGTTCTTTCTCCCAAAGCGATGGAACAACTATCTCTTTTTATCTTCATGGAGATGAGCATTTTAGTTACAAAACTACCGAGGATGGCTATCTTATAACTGAGGATGAGGATGGTATGATGAAGTATGCCAGTCTGAGAGAAGACGGAGTCATTGTCCCTTACGGAATGTCAGCGCATAACCTGCTTGAACGTTCTGTTATGGAACAAAATTTCGTTGCTTCGCTTGACAAACCCGAACTTTCAATGGGTAAAATCAAGGCTATCCGTCAGCAGAGAATAAAATCCGCCGTCCCTGGACGAAGGAATTTCCCATTGAGGGGTTCCCCACGTGCGCTCATTATTCTCGTTTCCTATTCTGATGTGGCTTTCACTACCCCAAAACAGGATTTCGAGGATCTTGCAAATCAGCATGATTATAGTGCAAATGGTGGAACGGGTTCAATCAAAGACTATTTCACAGAAAGTTCATTCGGTCAGTTCTCCCCTGACTTCGATGTCTATGGACCATATACTTTGTCCCAACCAAGGTCTTATTATGGTGCTCACACATCGACGCAGAATGATGCAAATGCGCACCAGATGATTATAGATGCTTGTCTTGCCGCCGATGCTGATGTCAATTTCGCAGACTACGATGTTGATAATGACGGTTACGTTGATAACATCTTTGTCTATTTTGCTGGCACAAACGAGGCGGAAGGTGGTCCGAAAGAGTCAATATGGCCACACCGTTCAAGCCTTTCATATTATGACCCTCCAACCTTGGATGGCGTTACCCTTGCTGACTATGCATGTACGTCTGAGTTAAGAGGTTATGGTGGAATGTGCGGTATTGGTACGTTCTGCCATGAGTTCAGCCACGTGCTTGGACTTCCCGATTTCTACGATACTGATTACGCTGCGGGTGCTGGTGCAATGGGTGACTGGGACATTATGACCCAAGGCAACTATAACAACGCTGGTCGCACCCCTCCAACATACACTGCATACGAGCGTTTCTATATTGGTTGGCTTACCCCTACTGCTTTGGCTAACGACACTAATATAAATTGCGAAGGTTCTTATACCTTGAAATCTTTGATTTCTTCCAATACTGCCTATCTTATATCTGCAACGCAACATAATCTCTCAGGCAAGGGACCTAATCCTAAAGAGTTCTTTATGTTGGAGTACAGAAAGATGGAAGGTCGTGACACTTATACTGGTCTTGCTGACGGCTTGTTGATTACACATATCAACTACAACAGTTCTACATGGTCTCAGAATGCCCCAAACAACGACAAAACTTGTCTCGGTTATTATCCGGTTTTGCAAAGTGGTCGTATGATTGCCTCGGGAACTTCGTCCGATTTGTATCCTTATATATCTGACAACTGTCCTCTCATTCTCCATGGACAAACCGAGCCAATGCTGAGAAAACCTACAAACATAGCACTTTATGATTCAGTGTGTGCCTTTGATTATGTCTCTCCTAACGAGAAACTTCGCTTATCCGTCAGGGATATAGATGCGTTCATGGCTCCTGTCGAGACACAGTTTGTTGTTGCTGGTAGTGGAATAAATGAGAAGGTTTCAGTGACATTTTCCAATACATACGAGTTCTCTTTGCGCCGTCATACAGCTGATGATTCTGAAAACTATTCCAGTTCAATAACATTGTCTCCTGACGAGGAAGGTAACTTGTCAGATACAGTTGACATTAAATATAATCCAAAGTATGTCACTTATGATTCATACAGAGACAATACGTTCTCTGTCAAAGGAATGCAGTCAAGTTCATTGACCAAGTTGGCAAAGTTCCGTTATCGTAACCGCAGACCTATTTATATAACTGAGCCTGTTGCCTACGACCCTAAGGAGATTACCGCAAATTCCGCAACCCTGACTTGGAGTTTCGTCGCTGATACGGTGGAAGATGCCCATGACATCCAAAATTACGGAGCTAAATATTATTTGGATGTATATTCTTCATCAGATGAGCCAGAGGTTGATACTGTCGATTTCGAGAACTTCCCAGAACTCGAAAATGGTTGGTCTGCCAATTTCGAGACTTTCACAACTGCTAAAACAGGCTCTGGTGCACGTGCCGCTGAATTGAAATCATCCAGGGATACGCTTTACTCTAAAGCGTATGCTTCAGACATAGAAAGTGTCACTTTGTGGTTCGGCTCAATCTCGTCTCAAGGAGTCTTGTATATTGCAGGACAGGATTATGAAACAGGTGAGTGGAAGACCCTTAAGCAGTATCCAGTAACGACAACCACATCAAAGGAAGAGACGTATAAGCCTAAGAAGTCTGGTCCAAAATACCGTCGTCTGAAATTCTATTATGTTCCTGAAAATGGCTCATTGTCTTTAGACTTTATTCGTGTTCAAACAACAACCTCTTTCTCGTACGTAGTTAACAACGAATACCTTCGTGACACTATTTATACTGTCCAGAATCTTAAACTTGGTCAAGAATATAAGTTCATCGTTCGTGCAACGGATAAAGATGAATTGTTTGATGAGCCTCGTTATGAGAATATTACAAAACCTTCAAATGAAGTGGTTTTTGTCACAAAGAATAGCGCCCCTGTTGATGAAGACGAGGATTTGAGCATTGCCGTAGTTCAGGTTGAGGGAACTAACCGCTATGTGGTTTACATATCTGAGATAAAGGAAGGAAACTATAAACTTTTTGTCTTTAACCTGAATGGCATCTTGGTTGATATACTTCCGGTAGTACAGAACCCTGTAATGCTTCCACAGTTGCCTGTTGGTCAGTATATACTCAGATACTCCAAGGACAATGATGTTTCAAAATCAGGACCAACCGTAAAATTCCATTATACTTCCAACTTGAAGTGATTGGAAATACGGTTCAATGATGAGAGAGCGTGAGGCTGTAATGTCTCACGCTTTTTTTTGTGAAAATTTTTTTGGGAGAAATAGTTGTATTATTGGAATAAAAATTGTAACTTTGCGGTCGATTTAGATACTCTCTGAAGTGACTTTTTGTTTATTATCTATGAGGCTGTAATATGCTGATATATTTGTATGTATATATTTAAATCGTGAATTTGGGAGAGTCAAATCGTGAATTTGGGAGAGTCAAATCGTGAATTTGGGAGAGCTAAATCGTGAATTTGGGAGAGCTAAATCGTGAATTTGGGAGAGTTAAATCGTGAATTTGGGAGATTGAGATTGTGAATTTGAAAAGATAAAAGGCAATAAATATGATAATTAGAGACACATTGCAGTGCATTATTGACAGGATGAACGAACCAAGAAGGTTCATTCAGGTTCTTGCTGGTCCAAGACAGGTTGGTAAATCGACACTTATAAGTCAGTTCATGCGACAGACGACAATCCCAGTGACATCTGTGAATGCAGATGCAGTTGGCTATGACAATATTGAATGGATAGCCGAACAATGGGACAAGGCAAGGACAGCCATCAATTTGTACCATGAACCTGAACATATTCTGATTATTGACGAAATCCAGAAAATTGATAACTGGAGCGAGGTTGTAAAACGAGAGTGGGATGCTGATACGCAGACAGGATGTAATCTGAAGGTAATTCTTTTGGGTAGTAGCAGGTTGATGTTGAAATCGGGGTTGACGGAGAGTTTGGCAGGTAGGTTTGAGTTGATTCGTGTCATGCATTGGTCGTTCTCCGAGATGGAAAAGGCTTTCGGCTTGACGCTTAACCAATATATTTATTACGGGGGATTTCCTGGTGCTGCAAGCTTGATTGGTAACGAGCGGCGTTGGCGCAATTATATACAGAGTTCAATCATTGACCCTGCTATTGAAAAGGATGTGCTGATGACGCAGAGGATACTGAAACCTGCGTTGTTGCGGCAGACTTTCGAACTTGGTTGCGCATATTCGGGAGAACTGCTTTCGTATAGCAAAATGACTGGGCAACTGCAAGATGCTGGGAATACAACCACAATTGCAAACTACATTAATACCCTCGGCGAGGCAAATTTGGTAGGCGGATTGCAGAAATATTCCGTTGATACTGCTCGGAAATATATGTCTGTGCCAAAATTCCAGGTATATAACAATGCGCTGATGACTATCCAGAACGGACGTGGATTTGAGAAGGAACTACTTGAGCCTCAGAGGTGGGGTAGGTGGGTAGAGAGTGCCGTGGGTGCACATATTGTCAACCATGCCGATGAGTTGGATTATAAAGTGTACTATTGGCGAGACCATGCTGACGAGGTGGATTTTATCATAACGACACGCTTCGGCTCTTTGGCAATTGAGGTTAAGAGCGGCAGACGTACTACCAACAAGGGAATTAGGGTGTTCAACCAGTTGTTCCATCCAAAAATGACGATGATAGTTGGTAGTGGGGGATTCAGTATAGAGGAGTTCTTGCGGCTTGATATGGACAGGGTTATTGGCTTAATAGAATAGCTGCTAAAAAATTGGCTCTATAATGTTTTGAGTGGGTGATTCCGCCTGAGGGGTTGCGGGATGGCTTAGCTACGCATACCACAAAAATGCTGTTCTTGTGACAATGAGACGCATGGCCATGCGTCTCTACACAACGTATATCCGAATGTTATATTCTCATATTTTGGATTATCAAATCGTGTGTAGGTCCGGCAAAAATCGGAAAAAGTGATAGGAAAACGAATGTGTTAATGAAGGTAGATAGATTTAAGGTTTGTTAGATGGGTATAATTGGAAGGGAAGAATGGATTTGAAGTTGGTTTATGTCCGACAGGGCTTGCTCTTTATTGCTGTTTTTAGAGGGGTGGTAATTGGGCATTTTTATGTTGTTAATCCGAGAAAGTTTTTGTAAATGAATATTAGTGTTTCAATAAAAAACGTAACCCCCACATATACCCCCTATTACGAAGTAATACTATATAAATAATGTGTGGAAAAGTACCCTCTACGTTTTTTATTGAAACCATTGAAACTAATGAAACAATTTGCAGGAAGGTGAGGAAATTTTACATGCGAAGTAAAAAAACGGTTTTCTAGTTCAAAAAAACGAAAAAATGTGGCATATAGGGGTGAGGGCTTTGGTTGCCGTTATAGAGCACAACTTGTTCAGGTGCCGAGAATTTCTTTGGTTGATGAAAGGGAGTTGCAGATTGTGCGGAGGGCTGGAATGCTGCGTGGAGCTGCTTTGTGTGAGTCGTGAAGGACTATTATGCTGCCAGGACGGCTGTATTGGTGGATGATATTTACGATGTTTTCGGCAGAGCGGTCAGCTTCCCAATCGTGTGCTATTACATCCCATTGGACAATGGTGTAGCCAAGACGGCGCAGGCGTATCATCTCGCTCCAACGGATGTGTCCGTGGGGTGGACGCATGAATTTGGTTTTCTGTGTGGTGAATGTTTCGATAAGGCGTTGGCACTCTTCGACATCATGGATATATTCGTGGGTTGGCACATTGAAACCGTCAGTGTGGTGCATGGTGTGGTTGCCGATTTGATGTCCCTCGCTGATGATTTCCCGCATGAGGTCTGGATAGCGGAGAATGTTGTCGCCTACGACAAAGAATGTAGCCTTGATGTTGTGCTCACGGAGAATTGCGAGAATCTGCCATGTTGTCTCGGGGCATGGACCGTCGTCGAAAGTAAAGAAAAGTGACTGTCCACCTTTCACCCTGTAGAGTGCGGGGAACAGCCACTTTATTATGAAATTAGGTTGGTACATTATTCGCCCATTGCTTGAACGTAAGGCAGATACTTGTCGAAATATGCCTTCATCTCATTTTCAAACTCCGTATCACCATACTGGTGCGCTGAGTAAATCAGGTTGTTCAGAAGACCGATGTTCTGGCGCATACTCATATCGGTGGATACTGTTTTGCGTTGCTGCATGGTGAGTTTTGTGTTCCATTCCAGACGTGCCACGCATTCGTCGAAGAGAACTCGGTTGAGTTCTTGAGCTTTTGCCTTGTCGCCAATGCGGTAGTAGATGTTGGCGAGCATTGACGAGCTGTAGTCGGCAGGAACCTGAGAGAGTGGAAGTTCCTCAAGAGCCTTTTCGACAACTTTGAGCGCAGAGTCGTTTTTGCCTTCCGTCACAAGCTCTTCAGCCAACTGAGCCATCATGATACGCATTGTGCGTGCCATGCGGTTGTGCTGTTCGTCGATGTATGTGTGTGGGTCTTTGATGTTGCCATAGAGGAATTTGTTCATCATATTGTCATACATCTTGTCCGTGTTGATGCGGTCGCGGTGACCTTCGGTAGGGACAATCTTGTATGCCAGACCTTCCAACACCATATAGTTCTGGAGGGCAGGGTAGAACTCCTCGCCGACAGTTGCGCAGACGTAGATAGGACGTTCCCAGTTGTTGCTATTCAGCATTTCGAGGAACATCAGCATAGCCTTAGACATTGAACCACCGCGGAGTTTGATAACCATTTGTTCAGGGGTTATGGCTGTATCCTTTTGTTGTATGACACCACGGCTGAGAAGGTCTTCCATGTTGATAGGCATAAAGAGCAATGAGGATGGAACATTGCCAATACCGTTTTCGTCAATGAGACGAGGGTCGCGAATGAGTTGCAGCATCATATTGAGATCCAGAGCTCCACCGTTAAGACGTTCGTCGTCATAAACGCGTGAAACGTCAAGATGTCCATCCCTGTAGTCTGTCTTATTCCAATTGATAGGCAGAGGTTTCGATTCGTATGCCTCGCGTTTCATCTGGTCGATGTACCAGTCTGTGTTGAGGTACGAAAGGTTGCAGACGCGTACGTCCGTGCGGTTCTCCTCAACCTCCTGATTGTACCAGAGAGGGAAGGTGTCGTTATCACCGTTCGAGAAGAGAATTGCCTGTTCGTCGCAGCTGTTCAGGTAGTTAAGACCAAAATCACGTGCCACTGTACGTCCCGAACGGTCGTGGTCGTCCCAGTTTTGCTCCGCCATGATGGCAGGAACGCCGAGACAGATGACAGCCACAATGAAGGCTATGATGGATTTGCCTATCTGTGACTTGGTTATCTTGGCTATGAGGTCGTAGAGGAACATCACGCCAATGCCAATCCAGATGGCGAATGCGTAGAACGAACCTGCGTATGCGTAGTCACGCTCACGTGGCTGTTGTGGCGTCTGGTTCAGGTACATGACGATGGCGATACCTGTCATGAAGAAGAGGGTGAATACTACCCAGAACTGTTTCTTACCCTCGGTTTTCTTGCTCAACTGCCAGAATATTCCTAACAGACCGAGCAACAGTGGAAGCATATAATAAACATTGTGTCCACGGTTGTTCTTGTACGAGTCTGGCATTGCGTCCTGGTCTCCGAGACGTGCGTTGTCTAAGAACGAGAAACCTGAAATCCAGTTGCCTTTGTCCAGTTCTCCGTTGCATTGCATATCGTTCTGACGACCGGAGAAGTTCCACATGAAGTAACGCCAGTACATGAAGTGTATCTGATACGAGAAGAAGAAACGTAGGTTCTCGCCCATGGTTGGCATCACGCGTGTCTCGTTACGTCCGCAGCGGTCAACGGAAATTCTGTTCCCCTTGACATCGCCCCATTGTTCGTAATATTTGACATGGACTGGATTGGATGAGTACATGCGTGGAAAGAGCATATTGAAACGCGAGTCCATCTCGTAGCCTGTCTGTCGTTTGCCTGTGCAGATGTAGCGGTCAGGCTGGTCTGGCGAGGCCTTGACCTCCTGCTGCCAAACCTCGTCACCGTATTTGGCACGTGGAATGCAGTGATTTCCGACAACGTCAAGCACCTCTGGGGCTGAGTACATAGGTCCGTAGAACAGAGGGCGGTCGCCGTACTGCTCACGGTTGAGGTATGACTGAAGGGCGAACACGTCTTCAGGCGAGTTCTGGTCCATAGGCGTGTTGGCAAGCGAGCGGACTATAATCAGTGTGTATGATGAGTATCCGACCAACAACATTGCGAAACATACCACTATGGTGTTGAACCATTTTAGGTTCCAGCCTTTGCGGTGAAGCAGCACAATCAGTGCTATTACGATGATGAGTGCGCCGAGAACCTTGCTCCCTACGCCGTTGCCGGCCAGAAAAGGAACGCCGAGCAGAGAGAGGGCGGCAATCATCGAGATTGATGCGCGTCTCTCGTTCTTGCCTGTCGATGTCTCATAAATGCTCCAGATGATAATGCCGACGGTGATGAACAGATAAACCAGAAGACCTGTGTTGAAACTGCAACCAAAGCAGTTGACAAAGAGAAGCTCAAACCACGAGGCAACCTTGGCGAACCCTGGAATCATACCGTAAAGCACGGCTGCAAGTATTATCACTGAGACTATCAGCGAGAGGATTACGCCTTTGGTGGTGACTGGGTATTTCTTGAAATAATATATAAGAACGATGGCAGGGATGGCCAGCAGGTTCAACAGGTGTACGCCTACCGAAAGTCCCATCAGATAGGCAATCAGGATAATCCAGCGGGTTGCCGCACCTGTCGATTCTGAGTCTTCCCATTTCAGGATACACCAGAAAACCACGGCTGTGAAGAGTGAAGAGTATGCGTAAACCTCGCCCTCGACTGCCGAGAACCAGAAAGTGTCAGAGAATGTGTATGCCAATGCGCCGACCATACCTGCACCGAGTGCCGCAATGCCTTGTGCCACGCTGAGTTCCTTGCCGTCAGCAGTGATGATGCGGCGTACGATGTGCGTGATGGTCCAGAAGAGGAACAGAATGGTGAACGCACTGAGCAACGCTGACATCGAGTTGACCATGGCGGCAACCTGTGTTGCGTCACTTGCGAAGAGTGCGAACATTCGTGCGGTGAGAATGAAGAATGGTGCTCCAGGTGGGTGACCGACTTCCAGTTTGTTTGCTGACGAGATAAACTCACCGCAATCCCAGAATGAGGCCGTTGGCTCAATCGTGAGAAGATAGGTCGCTGCCGCTATTGCGAACGTCAGCCAGCCTAAGATGTTGTTGTAGAGTTTGAAATGTTTCATTATTATTTAATGTTGGTTTTATGCGGATAGTCTATGGTGTAGTGCAGACCGCGGCTCTCCTTGCGTGACATCGCCTGTTTGATAATCAGGTATGCCACGGAAATGCAGTTGCGCAACTCGCAGATGTCACGGCTGACCACTGAGCGGTCAAACAGGCTCTCTGTCTCGCGGAAGAGAATCTCAAGGCGGTTCTTCGCACGTTTCAGACGCAGGTTCGACCTCACGATACCCACGTAGGTACTCATAATCTGCTGCACCTCCTTGAACGACTGCGTGATAAGCACCATCTCCTCAGGCAGGCGTGTCCCCTCGTCGTCCCAGTTCGGAATATCCTCCTGAAACGTAAGGTCCGCAATGCGCTGAAGCGAGTGCTGGGCGGCAGCATCGGCATATACAATAGCCTCAATCAGTGAGTTTGATGCCAAACGGTTTGCCCCGTGAAGACCTGTGCACGAGCATTCGCCGGCTGCATAAAGGCGGTTGATGGAAGTCTCGGCATTCTCGTTGACCACGATGCCTCCGCAGAGATAGTGTGCGGCAGGAGCCACTGGTATTGGCTCTTTGGTGATGTCAATGCCGTATGAGAGGCATTTCTCGTAAATCATAGGGAAGTGTTCGCGGGTCTCATCGGCAGGTTTGCCTGTGACGTCTAAGAAAACATGGTCGGTGCCTGCTGATTTCATCTCGCTGTCTATGGCGCGTGCAACGATGTCCCTTGGTGCAAGCGAGCCTCGCTTGTCGTACTTGTGCATGAACTCTTCGCCTTTCAGTGTCTTGAGCACTGCGCCGTAACCACGCATAGCCTCAGTGATTAGGAACGATGGGTGAAGCCCTGGGTGGTAGAAAGCGGTAGGGTGGAACTGCACAAACTCCATATCCTTGATGATACCCCTTGCACGGTGAACCATCGCTATGCCGTCGCCTGTGGCGACAAGCGGGTTGGTGGTTGTGGTATAGACGTTGCCTATACCTCCCGTGGCAAGCATGGTCACCTTGCCGAGGAAGGTGACAATCATATTGTTTCTTGTGTTGAGCGCATAGACACCGTAGCACTCTATGTTAGGGGTCTGGCGTGTGACGATTTCGCCGAGATGGTGCTGTGTGATGAGGTCTATGGCGAAGTGGTGGTCGAAAACTGAAATGTTGGGGTGTGCGTTGATGCGTTTTATGAGTGACTGCTGAATCTCCGCGCCTGTCGAGTCTTTGTGGTGAAGAATACGGTGTTCGGAGTGTCCTCCCTCGCGGTGAAGGTCGAACGAACCGTCGGGTGCTTTGTCGAAATCCACGCCCCATTTCAGCAACTGCTCAATCTGTTTTGGCGCATTACGGACAACTTTGTTGACTGCCTCGATGTTGCAGATGCCGTCACCGGCAATCAGGGTGTCTTCTATGTGTTTTTCATAATTATCTAACACAGGGTTTGTTACGGACGATATTCCGCCTTGCGCAAGAGCTGTGTTAGCCTCATCGAGAGTCGTCTTGCAGAGAATGGCGACACGACCGTGGTCTGCCACTTTCAGTGCGTAGCTCATACCTGCTATGCCACTGCCGACAACGATAAAATCGAATTTGCTAACCATATTTATTATAGTGTGTTGTTTTGACCTTCTATATAACTACAAGCTAACCCCTGTAAAGACGGAGCCAGCTCCGTCTCTGAGGGATATCTGTCCCATCAGTTATATTCATCCTTTGTTGAGACTCATTTCAAACTGACTGCAAAGGTACGAAATTTTTATGAGAAAAATGCCGCTAATCTCTCTTTTTTTGTGTATATTTGCAGCCTAATTTTTATGATATGAAAAAGATAGTTTTCTTAGCCTTGACAGTGCTCTTCTTTTATGGCTGTTCGGGTACTGGTAATGAGAATGTTACATCAAATGTAAACGCTACTGATTCGTCTGACTCCTCAGCTCTGTCAGTAGCCTCTGATAGCAAGTCTGAAGCCGCAATGCGCGCCCTCGGACTTGTCGATATTCACGATTATGACTCCACGATGGCCGTGCAAATGGTCTATGCCACCCCTTATAACTTCATGGGACGTGTGCTTTACCACGACGTTCGCAAGGCTTTCATGCTCCCTGAATTGGCTGAGAAGGTGGTCGCTGCTAACCGTGAACTGAAAAAAATCAGACCTGACGCCAACCTCATTATTTATGATGCCGCCCGTCCGCTCGCCATTCAGCAGGAGATGTGGGATATGGTCAAAGGCACGGAAATGGACTACTATGTTTCAAACCCCGAGAAACGTAACGGCCTCCACAACTATGGTGCCGCCGTTGATGTCACGATTATGGATTGTACGGGACATCCTCTGCCAATGGGTTCTGAGTATGACTATTTTGGTGTCGAGGCTAATACAGACCAGGAGGAGACCTTGCTCAAAAACGGCAGGATTACCATCCGCGAATACGAGAACCGCCTGCTCCTTCGCCGTGTGATGACCGACCAAGGGCTGCTGACCATCAAGTCTGAATGGTGGCATTTCAACCTTGTCACCGCCGATGTCGCCCGTGAAAAATATAAAATAATAGAATAGGGTGGTTCTATTAATTAGGTTGAGACGATTTTGAAGTTTATTTTTAGCAGATTGCTCACTTGAATGAAGGAGCGATGTTAACATCGTGACTGAATGAAAGTCAGCAATATGCAAAAATAAATTCAAAAGCGTCCAATCACGAACCATCCGTTTATATAATATAAAACATAATTAATAGAACCACCCAATATGTTTCAGAAAATAATCAATGCCTGCGTGCGTCTTGTACAACGCTGGCTGCCAGAACCTTTCATCTTTGCCGTCCTGTTGACTCTTGTGGCGGCTTGTATCGCCATGCCTGTCTGCCATCAGACTCCTGTCGAGGTCATTCACAACTGGGGCGGTGGCGTTTGGGGATTGTTGGCTTTTGCCATGCAGATGTCGTTGGTTCTTGTCACTGGGGCGACGCTCGCCGCTGCTCCCGTGGTCAAGAAAGGCATCTCGCGTCTTGCACGTGTTCCCAAGACTCCTGCCGGTGCAATTGCCTTCGTTACAGGAGTGTCTGCTGTCGCCTGTTGGCTGAATTGGGGCTTCGGATTGATTGTCGGTGCTATTCTTGCCCGCGAGGTTGCCCGCTCCGTCCGTAATGTCGATTACCGTCTTTTGATAGCCTCAGCCTACAGCGGTTTCGTGGTATGGCATGCCGGACTTTCGGGTTCTATCCCCCTGACAATGGCTACACCGGGTGATGCTTTGGCTAAGGCGACGAACGGTGTGCTGACTTCGCCGGTGCCTGTCTCTGAGACTATCCTCGACCTGCATAATATTGTGATTGTGATACTTGTGATGGTGGCTATTGTGGTTGTCAATGCGTTGATGCACCCAAAGGCAGACCGTGTGGTGGCTGTTGACCCGGAGTTGCTGAAAGATGAGGCTGACGAGAAGTTCGGCAAACCTGCGACTCCCGCTGAGCATCTTGAGCAAAGCCGCCTCCTTACATGGATTGTCGGGTTGATAGGCATCACATATTTCATCCTGCATGTCTTTGTTGACGGGCAGCCTTTGGACATCAACACGGTGATTCTTCTCTTCCTTTTCCTCGGCATACTGCTCCATGGAAAACCGATAGCCTACGTTCATGCGTTTGGCAGGGCGGCAAAAAGTGCTGCGGGAATCCTCCTTCAGTTCCCTTTCTATGCTGGCATTATGGGAATTATAACAGGCGTCGGGGCTTCTGGCCTTTGCCTTGGAACTATCCTCAGCGATGCCTGCATCAGCATATCAACCCCTACCACTTACCCTTTGCTCACGTTCATCTGTGCGGCTGTTTTGAATATGTTCGTGCCTTCGGGTGGCGGACACTGGGCAATACAGGCTCCTATCATGTTCGCCGCAGGTGCCGACCTTGGCGTGGCTCCTGGACTTACCGGCATTGCAATAGCATGGGGTGACGCATGGACAAACCTAATACAGCCATTCTGGGCGTTGCCTGCACTTGCCATCGCCAAACTCAACGCCAAGGACATCATGGGATTCTGCATAATTGACCTTGTAGTCAGTGGTTTGATTATCTGTGCGGGGTTGCTTGTCTGGGCTTAAACGCAGTGCGTGTTTTTGCCTCAGCACAGACAGACATAGGTTCTATAGCGTTTCGTGTGACTACTTTGTATGCAAACTCAAAGCGCTGTAGGCGCGACATAAAACAGCCCAGGGTGTAAACCCTGGGTAACAGGGCATTATCTATAAGGTATTCCCCTCCTTGGGGAGGGGGCAGGGGGTGGGGAGAATCCAATTCAGTGAATAAACCCACTCAATTCGTTATAGAGCCTCTTTTTTTGAGGGGGGTGCAAGTTTTTAGGTGAAATTATTGAAATTATTGAAATCGTCAAAATGTTGCCGCAAGCGAAATAAAACCAAAAATCGCAGGCAAAAAACGCATTGAACGACTGCCCCTTCTAAAGACCCTCCCCAAGTGGGCTGAAATGTTAAAATATTATCCCATTCCCACTGAAAAACAACCATCCGACTTCCCATCCACCGTCACAAGGCAAAAGAGCAAGAAAAGAGCAAGCCCTACCGTACCATAAAATCATCCCGATTTCAATAATTTCAATAATTTCACCTGAAAAGCTGGGGTATATGTAGCCTTAAATGTTAAATTACCGTCCCCACCCTACAAGGCAAAAAAAGTGGCTCTATAACGTTTCGTGTGGATGACTTTGCACGCAAACTTATACACACGAAACGTTATAGAGCCAAAACTTTCTCCAAGCTCTTGCCTATATCTCAAGAATCCCTTACCTTTACACTACGAAGCAGCTACGGACAGTGAATATGATTATCAATAACTTACAATCAAACCACAAACTAGCTCCTTCTTAGTTTAGTTAGTCTTTGAGATCATTCATTGAGTGACAGAGCAAAAAAATAGCATTCCCGAATAATAGGGAATGCTATTTTTATATTTTGAGTGAAATCAGATATTCTCAAGCGTATAAACTATGAGTTTCCAGAAATCCTGAACCGCAGGGATATGCAGTTTCTCGTCTGGCGAGTGAACTCCAACCATTGTAGGCCCTACTGAGACCATATCGAGGTTAGGGTATTTCTCAAGGAAAAGACCGCACTCCAGACCTGCGTGTATGGCGAGAATCTGTGGCTCTTTGTTGAACAGCTTCTTGTATGTCTCTGCCAATGCGTTCGCAATCTTTGAGCTTGGATTTGGTTTCCACCCTGGGTAACCATCACCGTGAGTGGCTTTTGCGCCCGACAAAGTGAATACAGTCTCAACCATGTTCGCAATGTCACGCTTGCTGCTGTCGGTCAGCGAACGTTGTGACGTTGTGACAAGTATCTGGTTGTTCTCCTGCATCTTGACTGCCGCAAGGTTGGTCGATGTCTCGACGATGCCCTTCAACTCGTCACTCATGCGGATTACGCCGTGAGGACATCCGTAGAGTGCGTTTATCATACGGCGTGTGGTGTCAGCGTCAATCATTGTCGCAGGACGCTCGACGCTGTTAATCTCGATGTTTACGTCTGGGTCGGCAATTGAGAACTCGCCCTTGATGGCTGCCTGGAACTTATTGAGTTCGGCAACTAATGTGTGTTTGTAATCCATTGGTACGGCGCAGATTGCACGTGCCTCGCGGGCAATGGCGTTACGCAGGTTGCCGCCGCTGATTTCTGACACCTTCAGGTCTGTTGCCTTCATTGTCTGCCACATGAAACGGTTCAGCACCTTGTTTGCGTTGCCACGGTAGAGATGAATGTCACCACCCGAGTGACCGCCCTTCAATCCATTGACCTTCAACTCAAAATAGAAGAGCCCCTCAGGCATTTTCTCCTGTTTGTAGTCGAAAGTCACAGTGGTGTCAATGCCGCCTGCACAGCCGATGAAGAACTGTCCGTCGTCCTCTGAGTCAAGGTTGATGAGCAACTTGCCCTTCAGCAGGTTAGGGTCAAGTGCAAATGCGCCGGTGAGTCCTGTCTCTTCGTCAACGGTGAAAAGACACTCCAGTGCAGGGTGTTTCAGGTCGTCCGACGCAAGTATTGCAAGCTCAGTTGCACAGCCAATGCCGTCGTCACCGCCGAGGGTTGTGCCTTTAGCCTTAACCCACTCTCCGTCAACGTATGCCTGAATTGGGTCAGTGTCGAAATTGTGGTCGCAGTCGCTGTTCTTCTCGCACACCATATCCATGTGCGACTGAAGGATAATCGTTGGTTTCCCCTCGTAACCTGGTGTGGCTGGCTTGCGGATCAGCACATTCCCTGCCGCATCAGTCTGTGTGTCGAGGTTGTGCGATGCTCCGAATTGCTGAAGAAAGGCAATCATTTTTGCCTCTTTCTTCGATGGACGGGGCACCTGACAGATGTCGTAGAACTGTTTCCACAGTCTTTTTGGTTCAAGTTCAGTTATTTGCATATTTATTAATGTATTAAGTGTTTTCCGACTGCAAAGATACAAAAAATATTTGAAACAACAATGCTTTTTTAAGTTTATTTATGCGATTATTTTTTTGTGTTTGACAAATTATGCGTACCTTTGCACCCGAATTATGAAAAGTGCTTTGTTAGCCATATTGATACCTCTCGGGTTGTTGCTGATTGCAGTGTTGGCAATGGCTTTCAGACCTTTATTTATTAGGAAAGGCAAGTTCGGAAAGTTCCCGAACACCCATGTTTGTAAGAAAAAATTCAAAGATTGATATGAAGAAAGTATTTTTTGCATTCGCTGCCCTTGCGGTGATGCTCGCTGGTTGCAAAAACAGCCAGTCTGAATCAGAGAAAAAATTAGCCACTATTCCTGACGGACAGTTTGTCCCAATTGCTGTGATAAACACTGATTCTGTCCTCGCAAATTACGAATTCGCCGTACAGGCCAACGACGAACTGATGAACAAGCAGGAAAACGCACGCCTTGACCTCAGCGAGAGGGCACGCTCTTTGCAGAACGATATGGCAACTTTCCAGAAGAAAATGGAGAACAATGCCTTCCTTTCGCGTGAACGTGCCGAGAGCGAATATAATCGCCTTCAGAAACGTCAGGAGGATCTTCAGCAACTTGAGGCTAAGATGAGCGATGACCTGATGAAAGAGCAGCAGCGTCTCACTGAGCAGATGCACGACAGCATCGACAGCGTAATCAAGGAACTGAACAAGGACGGGAAAATTAAACTTGTTGTCACGACATCGTCGTTGATTGAGACTGTTCTGTATTGCGACCCTGAATATGACATAACCGAGCAGGTTGTCGATATGCTCAACGAGCGTTGGAACAAAGGAAAGGAGAAATAACACGCACCGTTATGGCGGAAAAAAATAATCACCCGAAATTTTTCGGGTGATTATTTTAATATGTAGATTTTCGTTGCTTCGGTTCTTGGCAGTGGTATCAGATTCTCCACCATTATCCCCTTAGCCTCAAGCGCATTATGGACGGCTTCATAGGCTTTGTCGGGGGTGTTGTTCTCCTTACTCAGGTGGCAAAGGAATATATGTGTGAGTGCGGGATTTGGGTTAGATGCCAGAAACTGTGCTGTATGCTCATTTGAAAGGTGTCCCGTATGTGACCTCACTCTCTCCTTGAGAGGGTAGGGGTAAGGACCGTTCTTCAGCATCATCTCATCGTAGTTCGTCTCTATCACTAAATAGTTTGCCTTGCATATATGCTCGGCGGCTTCTTTGCCGATATACCCTAAGTCGGTGGCTATCACGAACCTGTGGTTGTCGTATGTGAAAGTGAAGCCCACACAGTCTGTCGCGTCGTGCGACACGGGGAACGTCTGTATCTGGAAATCCCTCAGCGTTATATGTTCGCCTTTCTTGTAGAAACGCACCGACGAAGGCGCAAGTTTCTGCGTCATGTGGTAGTTCTTGTTTATCCCGACGAACATCTCTTGCGTCACATAAACGGGAAGATGAAGTATCTCTCCCAACACCCCTACGGATTTTATGTGGTCTGTATGGTCATGCGTGATGAAAACTCCCCAGATGTTGCTCAGTGAGATTCCGTGGTCGCGAAGCTCTTTCTTGATTGTACGTATTGATATGCCGGCATCTATCAGAACCCCGTACGTTGACGTGCCGAGATAGTAGCAGTTTCCGCTACTGCCGCTTCCTATGCTGAAGAATTGAAGGGGTTCCATAATTTAGTCACTTTACCGGCTGCAAAAATACAAAAAAAAATTCTTTTACAAGCATATTGATGGTTTTTTTTGAAAAAAATTTTTTCTATGCTTTCGTATGTTGCAGATTTTTACTAACTTTGCACCCCGAAAAAGCTTCTCCCGATTGTTAAAGCCCTGATGTCTTTTCCTATGGAGATTTTGTACGTTTTATAAGTGAAATCATTATATAACTATTTGAATGAAAGAGAAAAACATGATATTTGGCATTCGTGCCACCATTGAGGCTGTCATGGCGGGTCGTGAACTCGACAAGATATTCATCCGCCGTGATATGGGCGGAGATTTGGCGCACGAACTGACAAATCTGCTCTTGGAACGTAACATTCCGTTCCAACGTGTGCCGCTCGAAAAGTTGAACCGCCTCACGATGAAGAACCATCAGGGCGTTGTCGCTTTCACATCCTCAATTGAGTACCAGTCCCTTGAAAACCTCATCCCTATGCTTTACGAGCAGGGACGTGACCCATTCCTCGTACTCCTCGATGGCGTAACCGATGTGCGTAATTTCGGCGCGATAGCACGTACCGCCGAATGTGCCGGCGTTGACGCTGTTGTTGTCCCTTCCAAAGGTGCCGCCGCCGGTAATGCAGATGCCGTCAAAACCTCGGCAGGTGCGCTCAACATTATCCCCGTCTGCCGCACATCCTCAATCCACAATGCCGTATCCTACCTTCAGAAATGCGGCGTGCGTGTTATTGCTGCCTCCGAGAAGGCTACCCATTCTTACACCGACGCTGACTGGCACGGCCCAATTGCCCTCGTCATGGGTGCTGAGGATGTAGGCATTGCTCCTGACATCCTCCGCATTGTTGACGACATGGTGGCAATTCCTGTCTTGGGCAAGATTCAGTCACTCAACGTCTCTGTCGCCGCAGGTATCATGATTTACGAAGCTTTGAAATCACGCTGATGGAAATACTTTACGAAGATAACCACCTCATCATAGTCAACAAGGCTATAGGTGAGATTGTCCAGGGTGACAAAACAGGCGACGAGCCTCTCTCTGAGACCCTTAAACATTATATCAAGGAGAAATACAACAAATCTGGAGCAGTCTTCTGTGGTGTCACTCACCGCCTTGACCGTCCCGTCAGTGGGGTAGTGGTCTTTGCCCGTACATCCAAGGCCCTTGAACGTATGAACAAGCTCTTCGCCGGGCATAATGACATTCGCAAAAGTTACTGGGCGATAGTTTGCGGTTCTCCCCACTCTCCTTCAGGCACTTTGCAACATTGGCTTGTCCGCAATGAGAAGCAGAACAAATCTTACGCTTACGACCATGAGAAACCAGGTGCCAAGAATGCCATTCTTGATTACGAGGTTATTGCCTGTGGCGAACGCTACACATTACTTAATATTATACTCCACACTGGTCGTCATCATCAGATAAGATGCCAACTTGCTGCTGCTGGAATGCCGATAAAAGGCGATTTGAAATACGGTGCGCCACGCTCAAATCCCGACGGCGGAATATCCCTTCATGCTCGCAGCATAGAGTTCATACACCCGGTCCGCAAGGAAACTGTCAAAGTCATCGCCGACCCTCCGTCAAACGACATCTGGCAAAAACTCCTCCAGAACATACCATCCGAAGACTTAGCAGACACGAAGGCTGCCCGAAGGCTGCCCGAACCCTGCCCGAAGGCTGCCCGAACACTGCCCGAAGGCTGAACCTATTCCAGCAGCCTCTCAGAAGCCACAACAAAGAGAGAGCGTCCACCGTCAGGAGGACGCTCTCTCTTTGTTTACGTTATGTTTGAGATTATTTATTTTGAGCAGATTACTGACTTTTCATAAGGTGGACCATCGTGAGAAAGTCGGCAAGATGCCAAAATAAATTCAAAAATCAGAGTTCGCGTTTTGGTTTGATATGGTCATTCAGCTTCACAGGCTTAATCATATTCTGTGGCTTCAGGATTTCGTCAAGGTCCTTCTTGTCCAAAATGTCATGCTCAAGCACGAGGTCATAAACGCCCTTGCCTGTAGCCATAGCCTCTTTCGCGATCTTGGTCGAGTTCTTATAACCGATGATTGGGTTGAGGGCTGTAACGATACCGATTGAACCCTTTACCTGACGCTCGCAATTCTTCTTGTCAGCCTCAATGCCGTCGATACACAGAGTGCGGAGAGTGTTGAAACCGTTGGTCAGCAGGTCGATAGACTCGAACATGCAATAAACAGCCACAGGCTCCATAACGTTCAGCTCAAGCTGTGCGTTCTCTGAAGCAAGCATAACGGCGGTGTCATTACCGATAACCTTGTAGCAGAGCTGGTTCATTACCTCAGGGATGACAGGGTTAACCTTGCCTGGCATGATTGACGAACCTGGCTGCATCTCTGGCAGATGAAGCTCGTGAATACCGCAACGTGGACCAGAACCCATCAGACGGAGGTCGTTGCAAATCTTGATAGACTTCAACGCGATGCGCTTCAAAGCCGAAGAGTACTGAACAAGCACGTCAGTAGCCGAGGTAGCCTCCACAAGGTCAGCTGCCAAACGAACGTTCCAACCCGTAACCTCACGCAATGCTGAGATACAGAGCTTGCTGTACCCTGGCTCGGCGCAGATACCTGTACCGATGGCTGTTGCGCCCATATTTACAATGAGAAGGTCCTCAGCACAGGCCTTCAGGTTCTTAACCTGCTCCTTCAGACCATTTGCGAATGCCTGGAATGTCTGACCGAGGGTCATAGGCACACCGTCCTGCAACTGTGTACGACCCATCTTCACGATGTTCTTAAACTCCTTAGCCTTGGCCTCAAGCGACTTGATGCAAGCCTCCATCGCCTCAACCAGTTTGGCGGTAGAGAGATAAAGACCGAAATGGAATGCCGTTGGATATGCGTCGTTGGTTGACTGCGAGGCGTTGATATGGTCGTTTGGCGAGCACTTCTTATAATCTGCGTACTCGTAACCCATAATCTTCAGCGCACGGTTGGCGATAACCTCGTTCGCATTCATATTCACTGTCGTGCCTGCACCACCCTGAATCATATCCGAAAGGAAATTCTCGTAATGCTGACCTGCCAGCAACTCGTCGCACGCTTGCATGATAGCCTTGAACTGCTCGTCTGTCAGTTTGCCCTGGGTGTGGTTGGCGATGGCTGCACCTTTCTTTGTGTATGCCATGCCACGGATGAAGTCAGGATAATCGCACATCCGGCGACCCGAAATCTTGAAATTCTCAAATCCACGGAGAGACTGAACGCCGTAAAGTGCGTCAGCAGGAACGTTTTTCTCGCCGATGAGGTCACTCTCAACGCGAGTCTTTGGTTTGCAATTTGCCATATATCTGTATGATTTATTTGTTGTTGTCTGTTATCTCGTTAGTCTCGGCGACTCATTCCGTAACAATTTGCAAAGATACACATTATTTCTGAAACAACAAAATGTTCCTGCAAAAATCTGCTTCAAAAAAATAGTTGAAAAATAAATGCCGAAATGCTTGGTAAATACAAAAAAAGTGCGTAATATTGCACAACGAAATATGGATGCCGAAAACAGCCATATTTATAGGTGTAAGAACGTGAATATTAACACTATAACCATTTAATTTAAAATTCATTTCGCAATGAAAGCAAAAAAAATCATGACCAGCCTCAAGGCTAAACACCCAGGCGAGTCAGAGTTCCTTCAGGCAGTTCAGGAGGTTCTCGAGTCTATCGAAGAGGTTTACAACCAGCACCCAGAGTTTGAGAAGGCTAAAATCGTTGAGCGTATGGTTGAGCCAGATCGTATCTACACATTCCGTATCGTTTGGGTAGACGACAAAGGTCAGGTTAACGTTAACCTCGCTTACCGCGTACAGTTCAACAGCGCCATTGGCCCATACAAAGGCGGTCTCCGTTTCCACAAAGCTGTTAACCTCTCTATGTTGAAGTTCCTCGGCTTCGAGCAGACTTTCAAAAACGCTCTTACCACTCTCCCTATGGGTGGCGGTAAAGGTGGTTCTGACTTCGACCCAGTCGGAAAATCTAACGACGAAATCATGCGCTTCTGCCAGGCATTCATGTATGAGTTGTGGCGTAACATCGGTCCTGACACTGACGTTCCTGCAGGCGACGTTGGCGTTGGTGGTCGTGAGATTGGTTACCTCTGCGGTATGTACAAGAAACTCGCTCGCGAGTACAACACTGGTGTATTGACCGGTAAAGGTATGACTTGGGGTGGTTCTATCCTCCGTCCAGAGGCTACTGGTTTCGGTGCACTCTACTTCACTAACCACGTCCTTGAGACCAACGGCGACAAACTCGCTGGCAAGACTGTTGCCCTCTCTGGCTTCGGTAACGTTGCTTGGGGTGCTGCTACAAAGGCTAAACAGCTCGGCGCTAAGGTTGTTGCAATCTCTGGTCCTGACGGTGTTTGCGAAATCCCTGGTGGTATCACTGACGAGATGATTGACTACATGCTTGACATGCGTGCTTCTAACCGTAACAAGGTTGAGGATATGGCAACCAAGTTCCCAGGTGCTGCTAAATTCACTGCCGGCAAGAAATCTTGGTCTGTTAAGTGCGACATCGCTCTCCCTTCTGCATTCCAGAACGAGTTGAGCCTTGCTGATGCTCAGGAACTTGTTAAGAACGGCACTAAGTATTGCTGCGAGATCTCTAATATGGGTTGCCAGGCTGAGGCTATCCACTTCTTCCAGAGCCAGAAGGGCTTCATCTTTGCTCCTGGTAAGGCAGTTAACGCTGGTGGTGTTGCTACTTCTGGTCTTGAGATGACCCAGAACGCTGAGCACATCAGCTGGACTCCTGCTGAGGTTGACGAGCGTCTCCACCACATCATGGAGTCAATCCACGAGCAGTGCGTTAAATTCGGTAAGCAGGCTGACGGCACAATTGACTATGTTAAGGGTGCTAACATCGCTGGCTTCATGAAAGTTGCTACTGCTATGTTGGAGCAGGGTATCATCTAATTTGTAATCACTACAGATTATATAATACTTGCGGTCTTCCGATTTCTCGGAAGACCGCTTTTTTATCATCTCTTGTGACTTAGGGCAAGAGAGCAAATATTTATTGTGTATGTGATTTCTTGCTTCTATATAAATAAAGAATTCCTTATTTCAAACCCTATACATCAAGAGTTTGTGTTAGTTCCTCAACGTACTTGAGTTTGGTGACATCCACCCACTTACCATTCTTATCCGTTCTCACTTTCTTGTATTTTGAGAGCATTCTGAAGATTTGTTTGTAGGAGTATAGTGGTTTCAATTTTTTTGCTTGCAAAGTTACGAACAATTTTTGAACTTTGCAAGTTGTCTAAAAATTGGGGACTATTATACTTCGGCAATCTAAACAACTTGATTGCTCTCAGTTCGCAAAACTTTTGAGTATGCTCTTTGCTTTGAGTGATGGTCAAGTAATACTGTAGTGATGGAAAGAGAATCCGACTTCAAATAAAAACTCTCGAAAAAACATTCCGAAACATTTGCTCAGTTCAAAAAATATTTCTACCTTTGCACTCGCAAATTGGACTTATTTTGCATAAAATCCAGTTTGAGTGATTAATTCGTTTAGTCACAGACATATAATAAGCATTTTGCTTTATTTCTTCTTCGATTAAAATTTGGCGATTTTATAAGCTATGAAGGGATAAATTGTAAGATGCCCGTGTGTTGTACGCGGGTTCAATTTATCGTATAGCTGAGGTTCCGCCAAATACCTAATGATAGCGAGATTTTGAATCCCGCTTTTTTTGTGCCTATTTACAAACAAAAACACACATACAATTATGGATCTTAACACTTTCATTTCACAGTTTGCGAACATGTTTGATGAGACAGACAGTTCGGAATTTACTGCAGATTGCTCTTACCAGGATTTGGATGAGTGGAGCTCTATTACAGCCATGAGCATAATTGCTCTTGTCAAAACTGAGTTTGGCAAATCAATTTCTGCAAGGGAAATACGTAGTTGCCATACTATTGAGGAACTTTATAATCATGTAATTTCCATGTAAGTATGGCATTTATCAAGGCAATTTCCTATTATCTTCCAGAACAGGTTGAGACGAATGAAGAATTGACCCGTGTTTTCCCTGAATGGAGTGTCGAGAGAGTAACATCCAAGACGGGCATAGACAGCCGCCACAAGGCATCCGAGTCAGAAACGGCAGGAGACCTTGCCGAGAAGGCGGCTCTTCGTCTTTTTGATGAGTATAAGATAAATCCGAGGTCAATAGATTTCCTCATTCTCTGTACACAGAGCTCTGATTACTTTTTGCCATCGACAGCCTGTATTCTTCAGGACAGGTTGAATATACCAACTTCTGCAGGGGCATTCGATTATAATCTTGGCTGTTCAGGTTTCATATATGGACTTGCTATGGCTAAGGGTCTTATCTCAATCTGTGCAGCCAGAAATGTCCTTCTGCTTACGGCTGAGACATACCAAAAGTATCTGCATCCTGACGACAAGAGCAATCGCTCAATCTTTGGTGATGGTGCGGCTGCCTGTCTGGTTTCTGATGAGGGCTTTGCGGAGATTGGTGATTTTGTTTTTGGTACTGACGGCAGTGGCGCACGTCATTTGATGGTAGAAACAGGTGCTGCCCGTCATCGTCAGCCGACAAATGAAACTTCAGAAGATGACAATGGCCACATTCGCCATTCTGACTATTTGTATATGGATGGCTCTGCCATTTTCAATTTCACGTTAGACGCAGTACCTGCTTTGCTTGAAAATGTCTTGCAGAAGAATAGTCTCACAAGAGGAGATATAGATTTATATGTTCTTCATCAGGCGAACAAATTCATGCTGAACACAATACGTAAGGTATGCAATCTGCCAAAAGAAAAATTCTATGTAAATCTGTCCGAAACAGGCAATACTGTCTCTTCAACCGTGCCTATTGCTTTACGTCAATGTCTGGACGATAATATATTGAAATCTGGCATGACTGTCTTCACGGCAGGTTTTGGCGTAGGTCTTAGTCTTGGTGGTGTAATTCTAAAATTCTGAACCAATGCTTTTTAACTCGTTTGAATTTCTCTTGTTCTTTCCGATAGTCTGCATCATATACTATCTGATACCGAGCAACAGATGGCGCAATCTGTTCTTGCTTGCTGCCAGTTACTATTTCTATATGTGTTGGAAACCTGTGTATGCTTTGCTGTTGCTCTCCAGCACTGCCATAACATTTGCTGCAAGTATTCTGATGGATAGATATAGAAACCGTGCGAAACTGTTCCTTGTATTGAGCCTTGTCACCAATCTGGCAATTCTTTTTTTCTTCAAATACTACAATTTCGCTGCGGACAATATTCGGGCATTGATGAGTATGGCTGGTATTGCCATAAACATTCCTGAATTCAAGGTGTTGTTGCCTGTCGGCATATCGTTCTATATTTTTCAGGCGCTTGGCTATTCTATTGACGTATATAGAAAAGATGTCCAGACGGAGAAGAATTTCTTCACTTACGCATTGTTTGTATCATTCTTTCCTCAACTGGTTGCTGGTCCTATTGAACGCTCAACGAACCTGCTGCAACAATTTCATGAAAAGAAAATATTTGACGGCAGACGTGCCATTGAAGGTACGACATTGATGTTATGGGGCTATTTCTTGAAACTCGTGATTGCCGACCGCTGTGCCATAAGTGTCGATTATGTATATAACAATATGGACGGACAGACAGCATTGCCATGTCTGATAGCCTCTTGCCTTTTCTGCTTTCAACTGTATGGCGACTTTGCGGGATACTCGTTTATAGCCACTGGTTGTGCCAAAATCATGGGCTTTTCGCTTATGGATAATTTCAGACGACCATATTTCTTTTCTGTCAGTGTTCAAGATTTCTGGAGACGCAACCATATATCACTGACTACTTGGTTCATGGATTACATATATTATCCAATGGTTGGCACAAGTTCCAATATCTATTGGTGGTGTTTCTGCATGTTCTTCACATTCTTTGTCAGTGGTTTCTGGCATGGTGCTGCATGGACGTACGTATTGAGTTTCACAATCTTTGGCATATACCTTGTTATATGCGTGTTGAAGGATAAGCGACAGCGACAGTTTGAGAAACGTCATAATCTCAAGAAGAAAGAGTGGTGGCTGTGGCTGAATCGTGCAGTGACATTCTTTCTTGTGATGATTGCGCTGGTATTCTTCAGGGCAAACAGTTCGCATGATGGTTTCAGTTGCCTATCGTCCATTTTCAGCAGCACTTACTTTGCTCATTTTGACGGAGGTCTTAATATCGTAAGAAGCTTCTTTGTAATATTATTGTTGTTCATCGTTGAATTTGCCATTGAGTATAAGAAAATTAAGGTCAATGAGCAGAACCATTTCAAACTATATACAATAGCTTCAGCTTTGTTATTTGCGTCTATTATTGTTTTTGGTGTTTTCGATGGTGGTCAATTCATTTATTTCCAATTCTAAGAGTATGAAACAGTATATCAAATATTTGCTTACGGCATTTGTCGTTACTATAATAATATTGCAAATGGCAATTCTTTGCGTTTGGTGGATTTTTACGAAAACCGTTGATTTACACGTTGACGATTCTAAACACATAGCTGTTTTTGGCAATTCTATGGGCGAATGTAGCATCAATGACACTATTTTGCCAAATTTCCGAAACTGTTGCTGTTCTGGTATGAGTTATAATATGGAAAGAGGTTTGTTGACTTCATTCTTGGAACAAAATCCACAGATAGATACAGTTTTCTTGTCTTTAGGAGAGTTTTCTTATGTACTTCTAAATAATAAAAAAGACACTTTAGACTTGGCATATTACAACAGTTTTGCTGGTTATGTAGCGTATGATGGCATACGGGTGTTTGAGCAAGGTGGTCCACGAGAAGTAATAAGCCGTTTTATGTCGGTTTTCAATCTCATAAAACCACATTACGGTTACTTGTATCTTGTCAGGGACAATCTTCATAGTGGGAAACAGTGGTCCACAGATTGGTTTAACGATAAATATCCAACCAATGTTGATTCTTTGTCGTTTGACGAGGATCTCAAAAATAAGACAAGACAACTTGATGCTTTTAATGAAATCATAGAATATTGTCATAAGACAAACAGAGTGGTTGTCATTTATAATCCACCAACATATCAAATTTCAAATTGGATAGATGACAATAACTATAACAAGTTTCTTCTCACACTCAATAATGTACTTGTTGCAGATTATACCTATTTTGAGTTGCCCGATGACTCATATCGAGGAGATGTCCAACATCTCAACCACAAAGGAGCTGAATACTTTTGCGAATATATCAAGAAAAATGGTTGGCATCTTGAAACATCACAACAATACTATAATCGTAGAAATTTAAAAAATGATTAGCCATTCCTACAATAGAACCGCTAGGATATGTGACATGATTCCTAAGGTCATGAACTTATCTTGGCTCTATAACGTTTTGTGTGAAAAAGGTATTGTCAAGTCAGAAAAAAGTATGGCTCTATAACGAATTGAGTGGGTAGAAACAATGTATATTCACAGAAATGGATTCTCCCCACACCTTGCTCCTCCCCCAGCCTGTACGATAACTCTACAGTTTACCATGCAACACCAACGCCCTGAAATGGCAGCGAGTCCATACTTAGGACATCACTTTGGGTATCAAACGAATAGCAAACACGCCCTATAGGGGCAAAAAAAGACATGTGGTATAGCAAATTTCTAATTGTAACCGTTTAATTGTAACCCACCGCCTAACCATCTGTATATCAATACCCATTCTTCCCAAAAACTGCCAAAAATTAATTGTAACCAATTGTAACCGCCCGACTCTCATAAAATATGCAAAATTTCGTAAATTCCAAAATCGACATTTCTAAATTAACATTAGTTGCGCAAAACTTAACTGCCCTTAAAAAAGACGTAGCCCTAACGAACCCCTGACCTACCCCAAAGTTAGCTTAAATCCCGAAAATCCGAATTTGAAATGTTAAATTTTCACCTCTCGTTTTTTTCTCCCCACCAATTTTATTCCATTTTTACTCGTATTTTTCCGTCTATCTTTCTGCTCTTATTGGATTTTCCAGGAAGTCTTTGTATGCCAGCCTTATGCCGTCTTCCAGTTCAGTCTTGTACCTCCAACCCAACTTAGTTGCCTTGCTGACGTCAAGGAGTTTCCTTGGAGTGCCGTTTGGCCTTGTGGTGTCCCAAAGTATTCTTCCCTTATAGCCTACAACTTGAGCGACAAATTCTGTTAGTTCCCTGATTGTTAGTTCTTTTCCTGTTCCTGCATTTACTGTTTCATTGCCGCTGTAGTTGTTCATCAGGAATACGCAGAGGTTTGCCAAGTCATCGACGTAAAGGAATTCCCTTAATGGCGACCCATCTCCCCAGCAGGTGACCTCGTTCAACCTAGCCGTTTTTGCTTCATGGAATCTCCTAATCAAGGCAGGAAGTACATGGGAGTGTTCAGGATGGTAGTTGTCGTTAGGTCCGTAAAGGTTTGTTGGCATGACGCTTATATAGTCCGTACCATATTGGCGGTTAAGGAATTCACAATACTTTAGCCCTGAAATCTTTGCCAAGGCGTATGCCTCGTTCGTCTTTTCCAACTCTGATGTCAACAGACAAGATTCAGGCATAGGTTGTGGGGCCATGCGTGGATAGATGCACGAAGAACCGAGGAACTCAAGTTTCTTACAGCCGTTTTTCCAGGCGGCATGTATTACGTTCATCTCAAGTATCATATTGTCGTACATAAAGTCGGCTAATGCGTTTTGGTTGGCTATTATGCCTCCAACTTTGGCTGCGGCGAGAAATACATACTCCGGTTTTTCGGCGGCAAAGAACTCCTCTACCTGCTCTTGGCGTGTCAAATCCAACTCTTTATGTGTTCTCAGGACAAGGTTGTCGTACCCTTGTCTTTGCAATTCCCTTACAATCGCAGAACCAACCATTCCACGATGGCCTGCCACATATATCTTACTGTTTTTTTCCATTAGTCCATTTGCGATTTTAGGTATAACTTCTTGACAAACTTCATATCGTGTTCCGTCATTATCTTAACCAATTCCTCGAAACTGGTTTTGCGGGGATTCCAGCCGAGTATGGTTTTTGCCTTGGTCGGGTCGCCAAGTAGTTGCTCTACTTCTGCCGGACGGAAGTATTTTGGGTCAACCTCGACAAGCGCTCTCCCTGTCTTTTTGTCTATGCCTTTTTCATTCACGCCTTCGCCTTCCCATCTCAATTCAATCCCTACATGGTGGAAAGCAAGTGTTGCGAACTCGCGCACTGTGTGGTATTCACCTGTCGCTATGACGAAATCCTCTGGCTTCTCTTGTTGGAGTATTAGCCACATACATTCAACGTAATCTTTAGCGTAACCCCAGTCACGCAGGGAATTAAGGTTGCCCAAGTAGAGTTTCTCCTGTAACCCTTGGGCAATGCGTGCGGCGGCGAGTGTGATTTTGCGTGTTACGAAAGTCTCGCCTCTGCGCTCTGATTCATGGTTGAAAAGAATGCCGTTGACGGCAAACATCCCGTAGGACTCGCGGTAGTTTTTCGTAATCCAGAAACCGTATTGTTTAGCCACCCCATAAGGACTTCGTGGATAGAAAGGCGTAGTCTCCTTCTGTGGCACTTCCTGCACGAGGCCGAAAAGTTCGGAGGTTGACGCTTGGTATATCTTGCATTTCTTTTCCAATCCAAGGATTCTTACTGCTTCAAGCAGGCGAAGGACACCTGTAGCATCTGCCTCTGCCGTGTATTCAGGACAGTCAAAAGAGACTTTCACATGGCTCTGTGCTGCAAGGTTATAGATTTCGTCAGGTCGCACCTCCTGAAGGATGCGCACAAGTGATGACGAGTCTGTCATGTCTCCGTAGTGTAGGTTTACCAGTCGTTTTTGTTTCATGTCGCGCACCCACTCGTCAAGGTATAGATGCTCTATGCGGCCAGTGTTGAACGAACTGCTGCGGCGGATGATTCCGTGGACTTCGTATCCTTTCCCCAGCAGAAACTCGGCAAGGAAACTCCCGTCCTGGCCTGTAATGCCTGTAATCAGTGCTGTTTTCATTATTCTTGTTCTTAAAAAATCAGTGTGTTTATATTTCATCATCACTATAGTCAAATCCCAACATTCAATTTAGCGTTGCAAAGGTACGAATTTTTTCCGACATAAACGCAAACCCCAGCCAAAAAAAATCAAACGTTCACCGTTTTTTCTTGATTTAGTGAATTGGCTAAGGGGTTGTTTATTGGTTAGTGATACGTCTGTGGTTTGCATGGGCTACGTTAGGAGGAAGGTTTTTCGGCGGATTTTTTTGAAATTCATTTGGTCAATTCAATAAAAATATGTATTTTTGCAACAGGAACCAGTGATTTAAGAACAGATGGAATTTAAGCCTATAGAATGCCACGAAACCCTGCGTCCGTTCATACGCAACTATTGGTCGCTGACATCGTTTTGTACTGCGACGGGCACTCAGCATGTCTTCTCAAACGGTGCGGCAAGCCTGCATTTCTATCTGTCGCAGGATGTTAGGCTGGATGGGGGAGAACAGTATTATCATACGCTTTTGTTCCATCAAAATATGCAAAAGGTAGGCATAGTGACTGAAAAAGGACCAGTCAACATTTTCGGCGTGGAATTTGTGCCGTTTTGTTCACGTGTGTTTTTCCGTGGTGAGATGAGTGGCATTTATGCTTCTCCCGAAGAGTTGCACGATGAAGGTTTGGTTAATTTGAGCCGAAGAATATCAGAGGCTGTCAGTACAGAAGAGAGGGTAGTGCTGTTGGATGATTTTTTCATGAAACGCTTGTCTGAGTTCCCCGAGGGTGATGTGAACCTCGGACGGCTGAATGATGTGTTTGACGACATCGTGCCAACGGACGGGACATCGATGGATTGTCAGGAGAAGTTATCTACGGCTGGCCTTGCCTCTACCGCATGTCTCAGCCAGAAACAGTTCACACGCATATTTAATAAATATGTGGGGATGAACCCTAAATCTTATCTCCGACTGTTGCGATTTCATAAGGCACTTATGATGATACAGCACGAAAATTCTTCCCCTTCGGGTGATAACAAAATGGGTATCGCCTGGCAATGTGGCTATTACGACCTTGCTCACATGATTTCCGACTTTCGTGACATCTGCGGCTATTCTCCGTCCGAACTTATTGCCTCGGGGGCTAAACTTACTGAAGCCTTCAGCCCGCAGTTCAGCACGTTGATGAAAAAGAAAATAAAGATTGAGAATTTAATCTGACCTCATTGTTGACATTTAAAAGTAGTAAATGAAAAAGGAAATAAACCCACAAGACACCTCGCGCTCTAATGCGTTCTCTCTATGGATGTCGTCACCAATGCCTATGGTGACACTTACCAAGACGTTTTGTATCACTAATTTATGCAGGTATGCCAAAAAACATGGCTTTAAGGTGAATATGTTGCTCTGTTGGTGCATCGGCAAGGCTGCCTGTAGGATAAACGAGTTCTATCTTTTGCCTGAAAACGGAAGGCTGTATAGCTATGACCAACTGGCAATCAATGTAATAGTCAATAACAATAAGGGCGGTATAAATTCGTGCGACATACCCTTTTCTTGTGATTTGGAACAATTTTCAAATGATTATATGTCACTCACCCGGGCAGCTGTATCCTTATGCGAAAGCAGTTTCCTGGAAAATCACATGGTGATTGGCACGTCTGCCGTGATTGAGACTGAATTGGATAGCGTGGTCAACCAGTATTCCGACAAGTTCAACAATCCAATGGTTATGTGGGGCAAGTTTCGTAAGGGGTTTTTCAGAACTGACCTGCCTATCAGTTTCCAGTTTCACCATGTGCAGATGGACGGAGGACATGCCGGAAAGTTCCTTGTCAATCTGCAACAAGAAATAAAGTTGTTAAGGTAAGTGGTGATGAAAACTGTACCGTAAAAATCATCCCGATTTCAATAATTTCAATAATTTCACCTTAAAACCTGGGGGTGTCTCTATCCTTAAATTACCGACAACGCCTATAACAAGCTGTCAAAGTATGACTTTGGCAAGGATAATGGAGACATTGTCCTGTCCTCCTGCGGCACATGCCATTTCGAGGAGGTCGGCAGAGTTCTTGCCTTGCGAAAGTGCTGTTTCTATGTCGTCATTGGTTACCATATCGCTGAGTCCGTCCGAGCAAATAAGCAGTGTGTCTCCATTAATGAGTTTATGTGTGATTTCTTCGATGTTGAGACGTCCTTGAGCACCACCCCCGATGCAATTCAGCAGAAGTTTGCTGGCAAAGGGGTTTCCTGTTATGCCGCGTTCTGTTTCGTCAACGGTCAATAGCCGTAGCATATTGTCACGAAAACGGTAGGTACGGCTGTCTCCTGCGTTTATCAGCCATACTTTTTCGTTGAGTATCACCACACCGGTCAATGTACAACCCATAGGGCGAGTTTGTTCTTGTTCTTTTGCTATGTTGTTCAGTTTTAAGGATGTGCGGTGAACCTCTTCGCGGATGAGGTCCTCGAAATTGTCGGCAGTAAATTCGTGTGAACTCAACAAGTCGGAAACGTTGGCGAGTGTTATTTGGCTTGCTTCTTCGCCATTTTCGTGTCCCCCCATGCCATCTGAGAGAAGGAGGCTGAAGCAGCCGTTCGATGGAATGTCAACGGTCATTGATGTGGAGTCGTCACGGAAAAAGGCTCCTCCGATGGAGATGCCATCTTCGTTGTTTTGGCGAACAACGCCTATATTGCATAAGGCATCAATTATCAGTTTCATTGTTATGACAGAATCTTTTATTCGATGATGAAATCGTAGGTGGCTATGCGTACACAGTCGCCACGGTGAATGACTGTTGCGACATTAGGAATAAGGAGCTGACCATTGAGGAATGTTCCGTTGGTTGAGCCGACATCTGTTATTGCCCAGTCGCTGCCTATGTGGGAAATACGGCCATGATTGCCAGATATATATTGGAAAGAGGATAGCTGTGGCCACATTCCTTTTGTTCGTCCGAATGAACCTTCCATCAGGTTGAGAACCAAACCGTTGCCGACAAGCCGGGTTATATTAGAGGCAACGGCCGTGCCTTGTGGTGAAGAGGTACATGAAAAAGACGAAGCCTGACATTGAGATGGCGGAACAACGGGGGATTCAGCAGGAGACACGGCGTGCTGCAAGGTTGGTTGAGGCTTTGGTTGCTGCGTGGTCTGCGTTGCTCCATGATATTTTGCAGATGAGATAAGGTCATTGCCGCACACTGGACATTGAGTGCCACGTTTTGGCTTTTTACACTCAGGACACCAGTGTAACTCCTTGCCACATTGGTCGCAATAGTGACTATCATCAGGAATATGACTCCTGCATTCAGGACATTGTATCATAGTATATCCTCCAAAATTATCTGTTTGCGTTCTTCGGCAGAGTGTTGTTCGCCGTCTTCGGCAAGACGCATAGCCAGATTCTGCTTAACCTCGTCAAAGAGGTTTCGTGCGTCACGGCCATTGCCGAATGTGCGTTTTCGGTTGTTGTACATCATAGTCAGTTTGCCTCGCACTGCATTCTCTGCCATTGGGTCGAGTGAGTAGCCACCCTTGCGGGCATGAATCATAAATATATCATAGAGTTCTTCTGGCTTGTAATCCTCGAAGGTTATGCGGTTTTGTTTGGGAAAACGCGATTCGAAACCACTATTTTCGGACAGAAACGCCTCCATCTCAGTCGTATAACCTGCGGCGATGCATACAAACTTGCCGCGGTCGTTTTCCAGACGTGCCACAAGCACCTCAAGGGCACTACGTCCGTATTGGTCGCTTGCCAGTTGGTAAGCCTCGTCAATGAAGAGTATTCCGCCTATGGCGGTGTCAATCACATGTGAAGTTATCGCCTCGGTGTCGCCGACGAAGCGTCCAACGAGGTCGGATTTGCCGACTTCGACAACATTAGGCGAAGGCAGTGCGCCCATTGAATAAAGAATTTTCCCCATCAGTCGGGCGACTGTTGTCTTGCCTGTTCCTGGATTGCCAAGGAAAAGGTAGTGACCGAGAGGAATCTCAGGACGGCGGTTCTCTGTCCTGGCTAATTCAATCTCGTTATTTATCGTATTAGCCAAACGGGTCAGCGAGGCTTTGACACCATCCAGACCAATGAGCTTATTGAGTTCGGCAAGGCTTTCGTCAATCGAGACTTTTTCAGGTTCGACATACGGAATATCATCCAAAAAAGCAGTGTGCAGAAACTCAGGTGTCCACTGATCGTATGGCACGGAGGCAATGCGGTTGTTGATGTTGGTCTTTGTCTCCGCAACCTTCTTCATTGCCTCGCCGGCATTGCCGAATCTGTCACTCTTCATTGCCACCATATTACGGAACATATTGAGGACTTTTGTGCGAACCTCGTCATCAGCCAGTGTAAAGTTGTATTTCTTAGCCTTGGCTGCCTTTTCGTAAATCTGAAGCAACTCGTCCGCTGTATAATCCTCAATATTGATTGTATGCGAGAAACGACGTTTTAGTCCTGGATTTGAGTTTAGGAAAGTATCCATCTCTTTCGGGTAACCTGCACAGACAACCACAAACTTGCCAGCCTCGTTTTCCATACGGGTCATAAGTGTCTGAACGGCTTTTTTGCCTTCAGAACTGGTGCTCTGACCGGCAGCATCCATTGGTTCAAGGTCGTACGCCTCGTCAAGGAAAAGCACACCGCCCATAGCCTCGTTGATGGCTGCATCCATATTTTTGGCAGACTCGTTTTGGTACTGGCTGATGATGTCCTTAGGAACCTTCTCGACAACATGGTCGGTGGCAGTGACCTCAAGCGCTTTGAATATTCTGCCAAAGATTCGTGCAACGGTGCTTTTTCCTGTGCCTGGGTTTCCTGTGAGGAGAAAATTGAATTTGGTAAGACCTGCCGTTCCTTCACCCATTTCGATAAGACGTTTTTGAACCGCAATCTCCTGCGCAATACGACGAATAGCCTCTTTGACGGAGTGCATACCAACAAAAGCATCCAACTCTTTCATCACCTCGTCAACTGAAATTTCCTTGGTCTCGCTTTCGCCAACAATATCAGAGTATGTCAATACGTTGTCCTCTGCATTACGTTGACGATGACGTTTGACACTAAGGTCAAAAAGGTTACGCACTTCGCGGGCGTTTCCGAAAGTCTCGCTACGTTTCAGGTACATCTTGTCAAAGATCTTTGGCAGCATCTCCTCGGCTTTCCCGTCAAGCTTGAACTCTACATTTTCGCCATTGCGTGTCAGCATATTACGGAACAATTGTTCAAGTTCTTTGGCTGTATAATCAGGAAAATCTATCGTGACGTTGCAGCGCGAAGGAATGCCAGGGTTCATACGAACAAACTCAGCCATCTCCTTGGTGTAACCAGCCATGATGCAGACGAAATCGCCCTTTCGGTTTTCCAAAATATTAAGCAGGGTGTTGACCGCATCCATTCCGTATGTCGAGCCGTTGTTCAGGGCGTATGCCTCATCAATGAAAAGAACGCCTCCCATAGCCTTGCTGACATAATTCTTTACATTCTCTTCTGTATCGCCGATATGATTGCCAATGAAATCTTTACCCGATATTTCGACGAACTGTCCTGTTGGCAAGGCACCTATGGCATTGAGCACCTCTCCGAACTTGCGGGCAAAGGTTGTCTTGCCAGTACCTGGATTTCCAGTGAAGATATAGTGGTCTTTCAGCAGTTTATCCTTGATTCCGCGTCCTTTTCGTTCTTTGATAGTACGGATAATTGTCCGGATTTCATTTTTGACACTCTGCAATCCAACGTATTTGTCAAGGTCCGACAAGATTTCTTCTTCACCCTTTGCCACAAAGCACTCATTGTCGTCAATATCTTCTGGTTTTATGGTTTTGTCGTTACGCAGGACTGCTTGGACAGAGACAGTCTCAGCAACTTTTTCGGATAGATGACCATTGATGTGTCCTATATCAGTCTGACGAATGAACCATGCAAAATGGCTCTGTAGTTTCAACTCTGCCTCGGGAGTTGGCTCGATATGGAATTTGTTTTTCAGCAACGATACGGTGAGATTAGTCAAGTCAGAAATTTTCAACGCACTCAGGCGGAAATCAAATTCAAAGAGACGGTGAACATCCTTGTTGTTTTCAAGAAATTCGTTAACGTCGTTCAGTATTCCGCACAATATCACTACAGGGGCTCCTTCGGTGTTTCGCATGCGAGTGAAGAGTTTGTCCAATTGGTTGACCTCTTGCGATTTTGAGCTTGGTAGCAATTTCTGGGCATTGGTTATTATGAGTATGCCATCTTTTAGATTCGCAATATTGTTGTCAAAATCTTTGGTGAAATCTGACCAGTCGGCTGCATCTACTTTTTTCGGTGCATTCTTGACAGCGCCACTCTCGACCATTTTCGTGGCTATGAAGAGTGCCATATACTCCTTTCCTGTGCCCGAATCGCCAAGAATAAGGCAGTCCAGGCCCATTTTCACACCAGACTGTGCAAAGGTTTTTGCCACCTTCAGTTTCTTCTCAAGGTCTTCAAGCATAGGCATTATGCACTCCTTTCCAATGAGGTCTGACGACGGCTTTTCCATAGGAATGGCATCACCGCAGAACCGACAGTATTTGGCTTCAGGACGGTTGTCCTTGCCGCATTTCTTACATATCATAAACAGTGGTATGGTTATTTTATCATCACTTAGGTGCTTTTTGGTCAACCTTATCTTTGATTTTTTCGACAATATTCTCTTCTGCCGCCTGTTTGTTGATTAGTTCTATAGTTGGTTTGTCTGCCAATCCATTAATCTCTAATCCGTTGGCTTTCTGATATTTTCCAACAGCCAAGGCTGTGCCTTTGCCATAATCGCCGTCAGGTTTGTTTCGTATGTGTCCTTTTTCGTAGAGGAATTGCTGCATATATTTGACCTCAATGCCTTTATCGCCAGGGTTCAGAGCCTCGCTTTCGATAAGGACAACTTCAGTTTCATCCTCAGAACTAATGTTCAAGCGTTCGAAGATAGGAGCAGAATACTTCTCGAAACGCTCGCTCTTAGGGATGAAAATGCTGAATACCATAAGGAACCAGATAGCACCGATAAAGAAAAACATCATTTTGCGGTCGTGCTTCAACTCGTTTTTCCAACCATCTATCTCATCCTCGTCAAACGCAACGCTGAGCGATGAATCGAACTCATCTTCATCCGAGAATGCGTAGTAAAGAGGCTCCAACACATTCTCCTCAAATCCGGGGCGAGTGAATTTGCGTGCATCGGCAGCATACTCACTTTTGTGGAAAATTGTCTTTATCGAGAAAAATACGAGAGCAGCCAACACAACGACAGTATATATATACAGAATGTATTGTCCGAGGAAAAGTGCCGCAATTTCGAGGATTATGGCTCCGGCAACACCGATGATGATAGGCAATAGACAACCGTCCAAATCTAACACAAAAAATGCCACTATTGCAACGATGAAACCAAGAATCCAGACGAAATAACCTGTTTTGAGCGACGAAGTGTCGATTGTAGGGTGTTCGATTATCGAGCAGACCAGCATAGCAAGCAACAGCAACGCAGGCACAATCGCAAGCACGATGTTCAGTACAGTAATCACTGTCGAACGTGTGCTGAGCACACCAAGTGTCAGTTTTCCCTTTTTTATAAAGTTTGACGCTATGCTTACTGCCTCGTCAAAACGAGTCACAGGTTCCATTTTTGAGTCCACTCTTCGCAGTTCTTCGACATAGTCATGAAGCCTGTTTTCGTATGCGAATTGTTCGCTGAAATCTGCCTGGGGATCTTCTTGGTGCATCACGGCAAGCCAACCACGCAGGCCACAATCATTGTACTCCTTCTGCATCTGTTTGCGTGACAGTGCATGAAAGTCCTCCAAACTTTCGCATTTAACGTTGGTGTTTGTGTTTTCATATACTGGGTCAACGCCGAACCCCTTGATAATCTTCATCCACGAGGACTGAAGGAAGAATTCCTCGTCCTTTGGTCCTGCTTTTTTTTGATAATCCTCGTCGCTATCGTCCAAACAATTTGTGAAGAAATCTTCCTGGTTGCTGAAACGTGTGCCTTTCGTTTTGAAAAAATCTGTCACATAGCTGTGTTCTTCTGGGTCTATGATGTTACAGATGATTGACGATACAACATTTGAAGGTATTTTGTATGTCAGAGGTTCGCAGTCTTCGCCTCTCAATATCTCGCTCAACAATTCAGAATCCTCCTCGCAATGGTTGAGATAGAGGTTATACAACCTATTGAACAAACGTCCCAGACCCTCCTGTGTCATTGCATAATCAGGGTCTTCAGGGTCGTTAATCATCATTATGTCTGACAATGGGTCAATGGTCTGTACCCTGAGCATTGCTGTTTCGTTGACATTATCGTTTTCTGGCAATTTGTCTGCCAAGTCAATGCTTCGGACTCTCACCCATTCGTAGAAACTTGTGCTGGCTATCGCTTCGTAAGTTTCGTCGTCGGCAAAATTGTCGTTGAAAAAATTGCTGACATCTTTCAGAGTCTGTGCCTCTTTTGTAACCTCCTCAATGTCGTATTTGGTCACGCCTGACAGATGGAAAGTCGTGCCAGGGTCAAGAAAATATATCGCTGCGTAAAGACCTGATTCCTGATCCGTAGGATATCGTTTTTCCACAATCTCCTGCATCTCTGTCGAAATCTCGGGGTATATTTTTAGCCATTTTTCAATATCGCCGCGGTACAAATATTTCTTTGCCAAGCCCTTGTCTTCCATCATAAATGCTGCAAGCTGTTCGGGCGTATTGGCAATCTGGTGTTTCTGTGCGTTGTAGATTATGTTGAGGTCTTCGTTGATTTGGTCTTCTTCTACTGGGACTTCCTCTCCATTTATCGTCCTCTCGATTTCCTCTAAATCCCAACGCTTGGCAGGATTTTTCAGCAGCAGCCCACGGCATATTCTGTTCAGAGGATCTGGCATGTCGGCAGGCACTTCAATCCTGCCGTTTTTCTTGTCAATGGCCAATTTGGCTTCTTGTGCATCGAATGCCTTCTCGCCAACCCACAACGAAAGTATTGTCATACCGAGCGAATAGAAATCAACCTTCGGTGTCACCTCAAACTTATACTTATTATCCTCAATGATGGCTTTGACGCTGTCATAAAGTTCTGGCGCAGCGTATATTGGCGTACGGGATTGTTCTGTAACGCATTTTCTGTCTTTCCCTAACAAATCGGCAATTCCGAAATCACAGAGGGTGAACTGAAGTTTATCCTTATCCTTAACCAGTATGTTAGCTGGTTTCATGTCTTTGTGAATGACTCCTGCTTTGTGCATTGCGTCAAGCACCATTGCCATCTTGACGGTTATGGCAAGAATCATCTGGGCATTGCCCTTCAACGACATACCAGCCACAGAGCCATCTTTCATGAACTCCATCAGTTCATAGTTGTCGCCATACGATATGACATCTGCTATCAAATCCTTCCCATTAAGTTTTGCCAGGGCTGGAAGTACTTTCGTGTTAGGATGATACCCTTTGTGGTACAATTTGAGAGCATATTTTTTGCCTTTCTTGTTTTTGTCTGTCACAATGTATAGGTCGCCCTCGCTACCTCTGCCAATGAGTTTTTCCACTTTGAGCATATATCCGCCCAATGAAATCTCTTGACCTGTTTTGTCTTCTGTGTCTTTATTGTTCGGCCTTGGCTGTCGGTTGTTTGGGGCGACGGCTGTACCCTGGGGAGCGACAGCTGTACCCTGGGGAGCGACGGCTGTACCCTGGGGGGCGACGGCTGTACCCTGAGGGGCGACGGCTGTACCCTGAGGGGCGACGGCTGTACCCTGAGGAGCTACTGATGTTTTCTGTGGTTCCATTATTCTCGTATATATGTTTTTTTCCCTTCTCTATAAGTTACATTTCTCACTGCACCTTCTGTGTCGGCTGACACAACCCCGTATTCAGTACACTCAACCCATTTTCCGCCGAACTCCTCGTATGCGCATTCCGAAGGATCATCGTGCAAAACTTTGCATTTGTTGCATTCCCAAGCCATTGGGTTGTTTCCGTTTGGTATGCCGTACCAAACCTCCTCAATAAGTTCTGTTACTGCAACTTTTCTTGCAGTGCAGTAGTTTCGTTGCTCTTGTGGTGTCATTCCTGCGGGTGGCAACATATCCTCCATGGCTTTTGTGGCTGCTGCTACTGCTGCTTGATATTCTGCCATTATATCCGCGCGTGTGCGTTTACTGCTTTTGGGTGTGGCTTTTGGCTTTTCTGATGGCTTAAATCCCACTTTTGCCATCATCTCCATCAATTTGCGGTCAGCCTCTTTCAACACTTCCACCTCTTCGCTTGAAACATCTTCGTCACTCTGAAGCCCCTGCAGTTCTTCTTGCAGTTGTATCATCTGCGATATCAGTTTTGCGGTCTCTTGCACCTTTATGTCCTGCTTCGCACGTTCGACGGATTTTCGTGCGGCAAGTGTCACCGGTTGCCCGCAATGATTGCAGAATGCTCTAAGACTCAGTTGATGACAATGTGGACAAACGACTCCTCCGACAGGCACTCCGCACTCTGGGCAGTCAATGTCGTCAGAACGCAATGCGGCACCGCAGAATGTGCAGTAATCCACTAATTTTGCACCGCATACAGGACAAAATTCCATCCCTTCTTCCACATGGGCACCACATTTAGGACATTTCCCTTTTGAATCATCACCGTTGTCTGCTGTTCTTACAGCAGTTTTGGTTTGCGTACGTTCGCGTTCTCTTATGTTCTCGTCCATAACCTAAAAAGAATGTAAATAGCACTTAATCTCTTTGTCTTTCATTACGAAACAAAGCATACCGCAATCGTAGAACCGAAGTCCCCAGTCGTCCTCCTCATCTATCTGCAAGAGGGATGTCCATCCCTCGTACTGCTCTTCTATCTCGTCGAGATATGGCTTACCTAACAGTTTGAACCCTTCTTCCTTGTCGTGACATTCGCTGAAGGTTATCTGCTCGGCCTCAAGTCCAAACTCCGTGCCATCGTCATAGACTATCCTATGAGTATGAAGGTCGTTGCATGTTGGCGAGTAAAGCACCTTGAAATAGCGTTCGTCCCATTCGCCCATCCCTGGCTGAGCGAGGGCGTCGAGATTGCCCATGAAATAATCGAGACATCCGAAGAAATAGAGCATCCCTTCGTGCGGCAGTCTGTTCTGAGGGTCGTACGGTGCAATATCCTCAAGACGTATCTGGCAGATGAATGTCATCGGGTCATCCACGAGTTCGCCATCATCGTTGACCGCTACCTCTGGATAGTCGAGGGTGTCTGGCAGGTCAGGACAACCCCACATCTTTGAACAACCTGTGAGGTCACGGTCTGCCTTGTTGAAATTCAGTCTTATTGCCATAGTCAGTCAAATATCACTCTTGGGTTCATCTGATGGGGTGTGCGCCATTCAACCCCTAATTTTGCGAGGGCGGTCTTGCGTTCTGCCCAATACGAGAAGCAGAAGCCCATGCCACGGGGGATGTCCGTCAGATGACTGCAGGCAATCCTCTCTGCCTCATCCACCACCTCTTCCCACTTCTTCGTCCATTCGACAGGGTCTTTTTTAAGATAACCCGACTGTGGTATCTCGTTCAGACGTCCAGCGTCCGCCAATGCGATATTCTGCTCGTACAGAGCAATCTTGTGTTGCACCTCGTCCGAAAGTCCATGATTCTCACCATGAGCCTCTTCCATCTTGCGCAGTATCTTATGCTGAAGTCTGAGAAAATCAAGCTTCAGACGTGGGTGGTCGAGAATGAAATCAGCAAGTTCCTCGACAACCTTACTCAGCGAGTCTAAAGACACATCTTCGTCCAGCAGACTATCGGATATCTTCATGAACCTGTGGATAAAGCCTGCGTTCTCCCACTCCTTGTCGCGGTTGCGCACACGTTCCTTGACAGCCTCGGCCAATTCAACGCACTCTTGCAGGCGCATGTCGATATCAGGATCCATCGTCCAGTCGTCCTCCTCAACCTCCCGTTCAGCAGCATGGAACGACTCAGGATCGTCTATGATTGGTTCGTCATCGTCATCAATATCGTGATCGTCCATTATATCACCCACCTCCTGTTCGTAGCGAGGCAGATAGATCTGCTCGATGGCAGAAGCATGTTCGGTCAGAAAGCCGTTCTTGTAGCCACGTATCACCTCCTCCAGCGTGTCGCCACCAAGCATAAGGCACCTATAAGCAGCATCGTATGCAAAATGCTCATCATACTCTTCAGGGGCTGTATGGTCGTCCAGAATCATACGTACCACAGCCTCGTAGCATGACGTGTTGCGAAGAATCGATCCACGGAGATAGAACGGGAATGCCTTCCCGAAGTCTTGTCTGAACCCCATTGCGCCTTCCTCGGAATAGGTGCCGAGATAATAGCAGCCCAAGCCATCGCCCAAGCGTGAGACCATCGCAAGATCTTCTTCCATCTGTTTGTGTATATGCTCCTTCTGCTCGTCTGTGCAATCATCATAGACCTCGTCGTCCACCAACAAAGAGTATGTGAGAAAACTGTCGGAACATGCGCATTCACGGCCACGGTCCATAATCTTCTCGTATTCAACCTTGTCAACGACATTGCCATTGTCGTCGCAACAAGAGAGGAACGCCAGATTGAAAAGCGCAGGCATATAGCCGTTGCCAAAGGCAGTCTCATACTCGTCCATTGCGGCACCTCTACGCCCCAACTCCCTGTCGGCATCAGCCATCAGGGAATACCAGCAAGGGTCAATCATCTTTCCTTCGGACTTGCACTCTTCAATATATTTCGTGATGTCATCACAAGCCTTCCGAGGGTCAGGATCAATGCCGTTGTTGCCAAATATTCTATCGCGGAAAATCTGCTGTGCGGCTCTCTCGCTGCCTTCGTCCATCGCGCGTTTCAACTCGTCATGATATTTCGGTAAATCCACCTCGCCAAAGTCGCCATCCCTGTATGACAAGGCACGATATGCCCTTGCATCGGCAATTCCTGCCTTCATTGCCGACTCATAATATTTCACATACGTGTCAACAGAGTCTGGTCCAGGCATCAGACACTCGTGCAACCTGCCGTATGCCAACTGCATGTATGGATTCCCCTGTTCAGCAGCCTTGCGGATACTATCCATGTCATCCTGTAGAATAGCCACATTGTTTGCCACACGAAGTATTTGCAGGAAACATACCTGGCTCACCTTGTCGGTGAGCACATCTTTCGATGCCTCGTGGAATGCCTCACGAATCTGACGGTTGCAGATTAGACTTTGCATTTTCTCTTGATTTGCTGCCATCATCATTGATTTCTGATTTTATTACCCAGAATGAAACCGAATATACCGGTAAGTATGATTCCTATTGTCGTCTGCACGATGTTGAGCATGTCAACCAATGGGGAAACATCCTGAATTATTTCAGAATCCATCCCCGCCATGTTTTTCAGACTGACTGCAAGTGCTTCTCCGTACTCCAGCATTGATATGTTTGAACAGAAAAACCATGCGAAAACAAAGACCGACAATGTGTATGTGACAATCATCCTGAACATGCTTTCGCCATAGCCGAACATTATTTCTGACAGGAAATTCATCAGTATCCGCCACGGCAAGAGCATCTTCTCTTTCAGCGGTACGTTTCTTGACATGAGTGAAACAGCCATGCGGCGAAGTTCCATCCTTCTGCCCTGCACGTATGCCCAGTTGCCGTCGGCAATAAAGCCATGGCCAGTCCAGAGAGCACTGAAGTTCTTGTATATCTCCTCCGCCTCAGCCCACCGGTGTTTCAATGATTCGTCTGGGTTCCAGTCGGATTGTACGTTATTGTCGTTTGTCCGCTCGCCGAGCGACATGTCGTGCCAGTCCACAAGGAATTTTCGCCATGCCTTTTCGTCCTGCTGGATGATTCTTCCATTTACGATATTGTTCTTCTTGATGAATGCGGAATCTCCAAAATAGGTCTTATTCAGGCTGCACAACGATATTTTAGCGTTGCTGAAAAGTATTATCCCATCGAAAAACGTACGGTAGAAATCGCAATTGGTGATTGTCGCATCCTCGAACGTGCCAGCTTCAAAACGGGCATATCTGAAATCAGTCCACTCTATCACGGCTCCACGAAAACGGCATTCCGTCAATGTCGTTTTCTTGAACGATGACGCACATATAATGGCTTTATCGAAGTTACACGATATCAACTCTGCATTTGTGAAATCGTACCTCTTCAGATTTTTCCCCGAAAAATCCTCTCCTTCAAGCCTATTTCCCGAAAAATCAAATTTACCGTTCATCCGTTATCTTATTCGAGTTGCAAAGTTACGAATAATTTTTTGAACTGCCAAATGTTTTTGAAAAAAAATAGGCTCTATAACGTTTCGTGTGTATTATTTTCATACAAACTCAAAGCGCTGTAAACGCGACATAAATCAGCCTACGGTGTAAACCCTGGGTAACAAGGCATTACCTATAAGGTATTCCCCTCTTTGGAGAGGGGCAGGGGGTGGGGAAAATCCAATTCTGTGAATATAAATTGTCTCAACTTACTCGATTCGTTGTAGAGCAAAAATTCCCACATTTTGGACCGCGAAGCTACAAACCAAAAGTCGTACATTTGTCGTAGCCCTGACATAGGATAAACCCACCTTCAAAAAAATTTTACCCCTCACCTGAAAAAAATCGCATTTCCACGTCAAAAAATCATCAAAATTTGGCATATAAGGGTGAGGACGCAAAACCCACCGCCATCACCAAAACAAAAAATCCTCTCCCGCGACAGTATCTCATTCCGTCATTGCTTCAGGCAGCTGATAGGAACTACAAGCACCCCGTCTTTGCGCCTGTAGGCATATCCTCCAACGGCAGTCAGCACCATCATGAACGATGGCGAAGGCATCCTGTCCGTGTCTATCTTCGAGGCTAATGACTTCAGATTTGAGGCACCTTCCTCTATGTTTGCCTCTCCTCCTATCTTTATCTCAATCAGCCCATACGAACCATCGTTCCTATGCAACACCGCATCACATTCCAGACCGTTGCTGTCCCTGAAATGGTATATCTGACCGTCCAGTGCTTCCGCATAGACACGCAAATCACGTACAGCCATCGTCTCAAACAGAGTGCCGAATGCCTTCATGTCGCGTATCAGGTCTTCCGGTCCTATGCGCAACGCTGCCGTGGCTATGCTTGGGTCAACGAAATAATGCGTGTCGCTGGTGCGGATTGCCGATTTGCTCCTCAGATTAGGGTTCCAGGCCTCCATATCCTCTATGACGAATATCTTCTTCAACGCCTTCAGATATGACAAAAACGTGGTGTCGCTCATCGCCGTAGCGTCATTTGCGCTCATGTCAGCCATCATTGTCGCCACTGAGGCCTGTGTGGCTTGGTGCCTTGCGTAACTGCGCAGAAGTTTACGCGTGCTCTGCTCGTCGCGTATGACATCGTCAACATCGTTGATTTCCTGTGAGGCTATCGCATCGACGTAATTGTATGCCTGACGCAACGCCACCCGTTCACTCTTCCCTATGGCTTTCGGCCATCCACCGCGGCACAGCAGGAAGGCTATCTTCCTTATATCGTTACTATCTGCCTGACACTCAGTGAATGCGTCACTGAACACACCGCCAAGGCTAACCTTTCCGCTGCTGTCGCCTGACTCCCACAGGCTCATCGTTCTCATGGTTATCCATGCCGCACGTCCGGTGCCTGTGTGCGAGTTCTTGTCACGCTTTGCCGGAACTGCCGAACCTGTGAATATGAATTGCCCGTCCAATCCCCGTTGGTCAACGGTGAACCTTGCGGCATCCCACAGCTGTGGCGCAAGTTGCCATTCGTCTATCAGACGGGGAGTCTCTCCATCTAACAGCAAATCTATGGACGTAGATGCAAGGTTGAGGTTGCTGTCTTTCGTTCGCGGGTCGTTCATATATAGTACACTGGCGGCTTGCTGCTTGGCAGTCGTCGTTTTCCCGCACCATTTTGGCCCTTGTATCAGTATCATTCCTGCGGCTTCTAACTGCTCCGAAAGGACACCGTCAACTATGCGTTTTTTATATATAAATTCTTGTTCCATTTTCTTGTGTCTAAATATTGTGTTTATATATCTATATATAAATCAATTGTGTGTTTTTCGTTTGGCAATTTGAGGCATTTTCGTTTGGCAATTTGAGGCGTTTTCGTTTGGCAATTTGAGACATTTTCGTTTGGCAATTTGAGGATTTTTCGTGCTGCAAAGGTAGTGATTTTTTTTTATTCCACAAAATATTTCTGAGATTTTTTTTGCCGGAAAAACAAATGCGCTCTTCCCTCTCTGTTTCCTACTTCCCCACACCCCCGAATCTTACCAAAGAGCAAGCCATGTCAGTGCCATTTACTCAACTTTTCACACTGAAACAGATGTCAAATGCTAAAGTTGGGTACATTGAAAAGAGCAATACGGTTCTCATAAAACCACACATTATATATATACGATAGATGGAGACAAGAACTCCGAAAAACTTAGGTTGATGCTCAAGCGGCTTTACGGGCAGTTAGTGCTAAGTCCGATAAATAACCGACCCCCATCTTTTTTGGTGAAATTATTGAAATTATTGAAATCGCATACAGACCCGAAGCAAAAACCAGACTATAACGACCTTGAAAAATCGCATTTGTTCCGACACTATAAAAGAGCAAGCAAAGAGCAAGCCCTACCGTACCATAAAAAAACAGAAAATCGGAAAAAAAGCATCATGCGATTTCAATTATTTCAATAAAAACCCTGGGGGGGTACTTTCCCTCCTGTTTTATCCTTTCCAATCATCCCATTTCTCATCATCTGCCACATTCCTTCATTTATCGTGATTTGCCCAAGAAACTTTATGCCGATGCAACCTTGGGATTATGCTTTGACGATTGGAAAAACAGAGAATACTGCCCGAATCACGGTTGCGAAGAGAGGACGGACGTAACGTTTTTGTGAGCAAAATAGCGTTGTTCTTATGAGTGTGTTTTGAAAATAATATATAGACGTTTGATAGATAGAGCGTTGTAGAGTATGAAATATTTTTCAAAATAATTGCGGAAATGTTTGGTGGGGTTGGAAAAATGTTGTACCTTTGCAGTCGCAAATCCGAAAGGAAAGCACTGGTCCATTAGCTCAACTGAATAGAGCGTCACACTACGGATGTGAAGGTTACAGGTTTGAATCCTGTATGGATCACT
>JAKSNS010000020.1 GCA_024399545.1 Paludibacteraceae bacterium | reverse complement strand
ATATTTGTTTGATTTTATTTCTTACAGATTCGGTATCAGCAATCACTTCACCATTAGCAAACCGTAAAACTCGAAATCCCATTCGACTGATAAACTGTGTACGAATCTCGTCCTCTTTCCTTTGTTCGTCGGTAAAGTGATACCCTCCGTCCACTTCCAAAATAAGATGCTTCTCGATACAAGCAAAATCAGTTATATAATCTCCTATGATGTATTGTCGTCGAAACTTATATCCTAATTGTTTATTTCGTATGATAGACCACAATGCAGTTTCCGCATCTGTCATATCTTTACGATTGCGTCGAGAGTTGGATAACATGATAGGATAAGTATCTGGATAAATCAGTTGTTCACCCCAATATCCATTTGCTCTATCATATTTTTTATTTTCATCCATATATCATCTTTATTCCATCTGCCTTGCCATCTCCCCTTGCCACCTCCCCTTGCCCCTTTTGGGGAAAGGGGTCGGGGAAAAGGGGTCAATGGATTGCTTGGTTAGCGGTAATAATTACCATCTGCACAATATCCTGCACTTTGCAACCACGGCTGAGGTCGTTCACCGGAGCGGCGATACCCTGGAGGATCGGACCCACAGCGTCAGCGCCCGAGAAGCGCTCCACGAGTTTGTAGCCGATATTGCCGGCCTGCAGATCCGGGAACACGAGCACGTTTGCCTTGCCGGCCACCGAACTTCCCGGAGCCTTTGTCTTGGCCACACTCTCCACGAGAGCCGCATCAGCCTGCAGTTCGCCATCTATCGAGAGCTCCGGAGCCAGTTCGCGAGCTATGCGCGTAGCCTCGGTCACCTTATCAATCAGTTCGTGCTTAGCCGACCCCTTGGTAGAGAAGCTGAGCATAGCCACCTTTGGTTCAAAGCCACCCAACGAACGAGCCGTCTCTGCGGTAGAGATAGCTATTTGTGCGAGTTCTTGGGCATTAGGACACGGATTAACGGCACAATCGGCAAAAATCAGGAAGCCGTCCTCGCCCAATTGCTTAGCCGGAGTAAACATCAGGAAAGCGCCCGATACAATGCTGCATCCCGGCTTGGTCTTCAGAATCTGAAAAGCCGGACGAATCGTATCCGCGGTAGTGCCACGTGCACCGGCCAGTTCGCCATCTGCATCGCCATTCTTGATCATCAGGCAGCCCAGATAGAGCGGGTCCTTAGCCTTGCGAGCAGCCTCCTCCTCCGTCATACCCTTTGCTTTACGAAGCTCATACAGCAGCTGAGCATACTCCGCCATCTTAGGATCACTCTCCGGATCAAAGAGCGTAGCACGATCAATGTACTCATAACCCTTCTCCTGAGCCATACGGCGAATAGTCTCCGGATTACCAATCAGAGTCAGCTTGGCAATCTCATCACGCAGGAGGATATTGGCAGCCTCCAAAGTACGTGGTTCATCTCCTTCCGGAAGAACAATGCGTTGCGGATTTGCTTTCGCGCGCGCAATCATTTGTTGTAAAATATCCATATTCTATTGAGATTTGTTTATGATTATCTTCTGAAAACGAGGATTTTTAGAGCACCCCTGTGATTCACGTTGCAAAGTTACGTAAAATTTGTGATATATGCAAAAGTAATCAAAAAACGGGGATTTTTAGAGCACCCCCATAAAATAAAAATCATTTTTTTTCGTTTTTTCTTGCGCAATTAAAAAATTTGTAGTACCTTTGCAGCCTGAAATGTGTAATCCGCAAATTTAATGCCGTACAACTATGCGTAAAATTGCATTTTTAACAATAGCGATTTTGTCTTCAGTAGCCTTATTGGCCCAGGAAGCAGAGAAGTCTGAGGTAAAAGGAGCTCACCCTTGGGAGGTCGCTGAGGAAGGTGTTGCTGATGGTTGGTCACCTTGGTCCTTGGTGCTCGATGGAGGTATCAACTTCTTTGATGGCGACTTCAACTCCGAGATGAAAAACCCGTTGGGCTATCCCACCGTGGGTTTGGCATTGGAGTACTCCTTCACTCCGACTTGGTCGCTGGGTGTGGGTTACTCATTTGCAATGCCGCGCGTGGCAGGTAATACCAAGACTGGCGACAACGCCGACATCCTGCTCAAGGGCATGATGCACAGAGTACAGGCATATGTAGGATTTGACCTCATCAACGCATGGTTCTCTCGCAGTCAGAAGAAGATCTTCTCTGCTAACGCATTGCTCGGTGGAGGTGCTACGATTTATAAGAACGATATTTATTATCCGGAGTCTGTTATTCCACGTGGACACACCGGCAGCTACGATCCTATGAGCGATTCGACATATCGTGCTCGTCCGCACCTGTTGGCTGGTATTGAGTTGGGATTCAACCTCAGCCGCAGCATTTCGCTGGGTGTCAAGGGTACCTATACCTACTTCATGAAGGATGATATTGATGGTCGTGGTATGACGGATGCTGCCAGTAAGAACAACGATGGTATGTTCGACCTGACCCTGGCTCTTCGCTACAAGATTAATGCTGTCAAGAAGACCCACGCCAAGAACGTTGCCAGCGAAAGCGCTCTCGCGGCTAAGATGGTCAACAAGAACGCTGGTGATCAAACCAACATGGGCGACGTATATCAGGGTATGGGCAGTGGCCTCAAGGATACCGTTGTGATCTATCATCGTGATACGATTGTTATCCAGAGAAATACGACCCAGACTATCACCACCGAGGTGGCTACGGTAGAGGGCAAGGAGGACAACTACTTCTTCATCTACTTTGATCCGGGTAAGTCTGTACTCAACGAGAACGGTCTGACGGCTACTCAGCAGATTGCCAGCCGCCTCAAGCGCGAGCAGGATCAGTACGCAGAGATTATTGGTTATTGCGACAACACCGGTTCAGATCAGTTGAATAACACCCTCGGTAAGGCACGTGCACAGGTAGTGACCGACGAGCTCATCGAGGAGTATGACATCAACCCGAGTCGTATCATCTCACTCGGCCGTGGTAAGATTATTGGTAAGCGCAGTAAGGCCGCTTATGGTCCTAACCGTCGTGCAGAGGTTCGCCTCGTATCGAAGGAGGAGTTTGATAAGCTCAAGCAGCAATACCGTGAGGAGGCTGAGCAGCAGACGCAGTACCGCCGTGCACAGCAGCAGGAGGTTCGTCAGCAGAAGCAACTTCCGGCGGGTATGCTGGATGTGGTCAACCTGCCGCAGAATACAACCCTGTCTAAGTTGGCTCGTAAGTACTACCGCAACACCTATTGCTGGGTATTCATCTACGAGGCTAACCGAGAGTTCATTCCTAATCCGAATGCTATCGAGGTTGGTACCGAACTGCAGATTCCTGAGTTGACAGATGAGCAACTCCGCATCACCAAGGATCAGGCAGTACAACTCCTGCAGGAGATCCGATAACCCAGCGCCTCGGCGCACACCATCAAGCGGGCGTAGCTTGTAAAAAAGACGCATGGTCTCATAGCTCAGTTGGTTAGTAGCACCTGACTCATAATCAGGGGGTCCTAGGTTCAAGCCCTAGTGGGACCACATAGAAAAACGGCTAATTATCAAGGTCTGATAATTAGCCGTTTTCTATATTAATAAGCTATTGATTCTCTCGATTGATAAGATTAACAACAACCTTCACCATCACGTCATTCTGTTTGAACTGTTTCTATTTTGGAAACAATTGAGTTATGTTATAATCCTCCTTGCGCGTATGTATTGGATATATGCTTAGAAATAGCCATTTTTCACTTCTAATAATTCTGTATTGGGATTTACCTTGCCAACCACGATGACTTATCAAGGTTCCTATAGTTGATTGCCTCAAGAATGTGCTTGCTGCCTATTCTATCCTCTCCGGCCAAATCAGCGATAGTACGAGCCAGTTTCAATATCCTGTCGTAAGCCCTCGCCGAAAGTCCATACTTGTTCATTGCCTTTGCCAACAGTTGAGACGATGCGTCATCCAATTCACAGTACTTCCTAATCTCCCGTGAACCCATTTGCGCATTACAATGAATGCCATTAGCGCAATCCTTGAAACGAGCGGTCTGAATGTCTCTGGCTTTGACAACGCGAGCCCTGATTACGGCAGATGTTTCTGCCTCTCTTTTATTGGCTAATTGAGCAAACGGCACTGGCACAATCTCGATGTGCATATCTATCCTATCCAACAATGGGCCGGAGATACGTGAAAGATACCTCTGCACCTCCCCTGGCGTGCAATGACACTCGTGCGTAGGGTCGTTGTAATAACCACAAGGGCAAGGGTTCATTGAAGCCACCAACATAAACGAGGCTGGATACTCGACGGTCATTCGAGTACGGCTGACAGTTATTTTCCTGTCTTCAAGTGGCTGACGCATAACCTCAAGCACAGACCTTTTGAACTCAGGCAACTCATCCAAGAATAACACACCATTATGAGCCAAAGAGATCTCACCTGGCTGAGGATATGAGCCACCACCCACCAAGGCAGTGTCGCTTATCGTATGGTGCGGATTCCTGAAAGGCCTTCGTGTCACAAGACCTGCGTTATTTTCCAAATTACCCGCCACTGAATGTATCTTAGTCGTCTCAAGAGCCTCGTCCAATGTCAGCGGAGGAAGTATCGTCGGAAACCTCTTGCTCATCATACTCTTGCCTGCTCCGGGAGGGCCGACCATCAGTATGTTGTGACCACCTGCTGCAGCCACCTCAAGAGCACGCTTCACTGATTCCTGACCTTTCACGTCGCTGAAGTCTATTTCCCAATTCTCCTCATCACATTCAAAATCATGAGCAAGGTCAACCTTGGTCGGCTCAATCACCAACGCACCTTTCAGGAACTCGGTAACATCGACAAGGTTTTCGGCAGGGATAATGTCGAGACCTTCCACAACAGCCGCTTCGCGCGCATTTTCGGCAGGAAGAATCAATCCCTTGAACCCCTTCTCTTTAGCCAATATGGCCATTGGCAAAGCTCCGTGAATGGCATTGAGCGAACCGTCCAACGACAGTTCGCCCATTATCATATAATCGTTAAGTTTATCGCTTGGCAAAATGCCATCGCATGCCAACATACCTATTGCCAACGGCAGGTCATAGATAGCACCCTCTTTGCGCACGTCGGCTGGTGCCATGTTTATCACCTGTGGTCTTCCAGGGAATGGCAACTGGTTGTGCTTAAAGGCAGAGTAAATGCGTTCCCTGCTCTCTATTACTGCTTTGTCAGCCAACCCTACGAGAGCGAAAGCTGTGCCCGAAACATTAACCTCGATGGTTATCTCGGTAGCAGATATGCCTTGGATGGCTGCCGCAAAAACCTTGACTAACATTATTTTCCTAATTGTTTCAGAGCCTCAGAGGTCTGCTTCAGCAACGCATCAACGGTGACGTCAGCACCTGTGGCATTCTGCATCCAAAGGTTAGGCGTCAGTCTTCCCGCCTTGTAAATCCTGCATATTTCAGGACCTACCACTTTCCCTTTGAAATACTCTTCCAACTCTGCCTCTACCAAATTGCCGTAAGCATAATTTGCAAGATACAAAGGGTAAGAAATCATGTGCGAATATACAGCTAATATCGGTGAGTCTTTTACCCCAAAATGTGGTGCGTAGTATTTGTTCCACAATTCTTTAGCGGTCTTAACGACCTGTTCCCTCAGTTGCTCGGCTGTGCACTCTGGGTTCTCGTACATCCACCTCCATGTATAGAGGTCAAGCAACGAAACACCCATCATCTCATATCCATTCCAGAATATATCTATCGTGTTGAGTGCCTCTATGTTAGGGTCAGTAGATTTATAGCCCAACAGTTGCAAATCCCTCTTTTGGAACACGAAAGCCAATGCCTCGGTAAATGCGGTAGATGGTATTCTCGCCATTGAGTAATAATCCACGTCCTGAATAGAGATTGTCTGCTCTACGTTATGTCCAAACTCGTGACAAGCGATGTTATACCCAAGATAGTCAAAGCCGTCCGCCTGAATCCTTGTCCTAAGCCTTGATTTCTCGAATTTGGCCTGCGAAGTCCATGCGTGGCCTGCGCTTCGTGAGGCATCCACCTCAACCTGCGACTGTATAAATGCCGCCTTCTGTTTGTCAAAGCCCAGTTTCACGAGTATATTGCTCATATCCTTGTGGAAAGCCTCGTTGGTTGGATAGAGTTTCTTTGTCTTGGCATTCAACTCATTAACGTTAACCATACTACGGGTTTTGAAACCGTCATACCAGATGTCGTATGGACGCAAATCCCTTCCCAAGCGTTCTTTTATCAGCTCAATAACCTGACCTGCCTCTTTAGAACTCAGGTAGGCGGTGAACATCTCCTCAATCTCTTTGTCAGAAACCTCCATGTCACGGTCGAAAGCCCTGGCGATAGCTGTCGGGTGTGCAGGACTGTACATATCCAACGCCTTGCAGGCATGGAATTGGTTCAACAAATGTTGATACCTTACGTCCATTTCACGCTCGTTATCGACTTTATTACCCTTCAAATCAGTGACTTTATTGGTATAAGGGTTCCAGAGGTATTGATCACAGTTGATAACCTTAGCAGGTATAGTCTGCTCTATGATTCTCAGCATAACTTGGTAAATCATCTCCTGCTTTTCCCTTGCCACGGCACTACTGTCCGAGTATTGCGATTTCAGCTCGTCCCTCAGATTCCAGTGCGAGATGAGCGACATTCCGTCAGGAAAAATCTGCTCTCCCTTGTTCGTCCTCAGACAACCCATCTTTATGTCGTAACTCTCTATGTAAGTACCTGCCTCCGAGTTGCATTTCACGAAAGCAGCCCCCAATTTCGCTGGCACTCTCGCCGTGAACCAGTCAGCTATTCGTGCGTATGCCCACTGCTCCCTGCTCCAGTTTTTGCCTAATTCGTTTTTCTCCTCAAGGCTGTAAATTGGGAAGTTCAGCAAAGTCACGAACGCTATTTTGGTCTCAAACATATCGTCAGTGAAATGTGCCGTAGGGTCGTATGCTGCAAACATGTTATCCACGTTCAACAGCGTGTCGCCCACGACATGCAGAGGGAACATAAAATCAACATATACCATGTCGTTATGTCCACGGAAACTTTCAATCTGACGGTCTATCCTACAGAACAGTTTATGGCGCATCACTGAATCGCCAACGTAATTCTCCAAGCAGAATGTGCGGAATTCTTCTTCCGTACCATCCTCTGCCGTCCAGAATTTTGCCGCCGACCTTACTCCACGTGCCGCCAATGCAGTATCTGCAACGTCTGGCTCATTGACCAACATCTGCACGGTGCTGTCAATCATCGCTTTTGAAATATTCGACATACTCGTTTGTTTTTTCACTGGCTGGCAACCCACAAGGATAACCAGTGCCAAAATAATAGGAATAAAGTGTTTCATTATTTCATAAATTTAGTTATGTGCTTCATTAACAGAAAAACCACCCAGTCCGGCACATGCTTGCACAGGAAAACGAAAGGTCCGTTTATCCACCCAGGCACTACAGACTTCTTTTTCCGGAACATAGCCTTCAATGCTTTCCTGACCAGTTTCTCTGGCGGCATACTCACCTGCAAGCGGACGGCTAACCTTCTCAGGTTTGGTGCAAGACCGTAAAGCCCTGTGTCTATCGCCCCTGGACAGATAGCCGTAACAGTCACGCCATGAGGTTTTAATTCATACCACATAGACCGTGAGAAATTCAGTATATATGCCTTTGTCGAGTTGTAAATATTTATGCCAGGCATTGCCATCCACGCCGACATCGAACTCATATTCAGTATATAGCCATGCTTACGTTTAGCCATCCATGCTCCGAACAGTTGCGTCATCCGTGTCACTGTCTTGATGTGCAGGTCCAGCATCACCTCAACCCTTTTCCACGGAGTTTCGATGAGGTTGTTGAAGAAGAACACACCTGCATTGTTAATCAATATCTCCAAGTCGAGTTCATTATCCTCAACGTATCTCAACAATATGTCGGCAGCATCAGGTCTTGTCAGGTCCATATACATCGAATGAACCACAATCCCATACGTATTCCTCAGCATCTCAGCCGTATCTGCCAGTTCTTTCTCCTGTATTGATACGATAAACAGGTTGTACCCCCGTGAGGCCAACTCCTTCGCATAGCATAAGCCAATACCCGACGAGGCACCTGTCACCAATGCGTATTTACTCATCTCTTTTCAGCCTTTTCAATCTCTTTTTGCAGTTTCCGTGGCAGATTATCAACGCAATGGTGGCACTTCATCTCCAACGTGTACATACGGCCTATGCAATAGTTAGAGTGCTTACATCCGCTGCAATAATCCTTCTCGCCCTTCTCCTCAGCTTCTTTGATATGGTTAACGAACTCAGGGTCATGCACCAGCACTCGTGCCATCTGCACAAGCTCAAAGCCAGAGTTCAGCACCTCATCAATCTTGCTTCTGCGCACCAGTCCGCCCACATATATTAAAGGCAGTTTCAGCTCAGCCCTGAATTTTTTGGCATCCTCCAGGAAATACGCCTCCTTGTAAGGCACGGTAGGAATCATCATCCTCCCCACAAGATATAGCATCGCTTTCAACCACCAGAAAGTCTTCATCGGCATATAATAAGCCAAAGTCTTGATTGGCATAGCGCCCCTCATAACGTGCATTGGCGCCTTGCTCACAAAACCGGCCGACAACACTATACCATGTACACCTGCCTTCTCAATCTCCTTTGCCACGGTGATGCAATCTGGCAACTGCATTCCGCTCTTGAAACCGTCGAACATATTGGTTTTCACCACAACAGCCATATCATCCTTTGCCTGTTTCATCACCTCAGCCAACACCTCTTTCATAAACCTCATTCTGTTCTCCAACGACCCTCCGTACTCGTCATGCCTGTGGTTGGTATAAGGCGAAATGAATTGCGAAATCAGGTAGCCATGACCCGCATGAATCTCCACGCAGTCGAAACCCGCCTCGCGACACATATTCACCGCCTTGCCGAATGCCAGTACAATCTCACGTATTTCGCTTTTTTTCAACCCACGAACCAATGTAGGCGAGTAGAGGTTGAACCCTGACGAAGGACCTACTGGCATACAACCGCAAGTGTAGAAATGGGTCATGTTGCCGCAGTGTCCCAACTGTATGCTTGCTTTCGCCCCATGGCTATGTATGCTGTCCGTCAGTTTCTTCAGGTCAGGGATAATCTCTGGTCGCATATACAATTGTGCCGCAAACGACACACCGCTCTTGCATACTGCGCAATAAGCAACGGTCGTCATTCCCACGCCACCTTTTGCCACGGAGGTGTGATAGTTGAACAAGTCTTCGGATGGCGAATTATTGTACGCCATATTCTCAAATGCCGCCGAACGTATCGTGCGGTTTCTCAGTGTGATAGGCCCCAATTTGAATGGGGTAAACAGTTGTGATTCCATCTATATTTTTATTGAGGGTGCAAAGTTACAAAAAAAATTCCGCAACCACAAATACAAATCAAAAAAAGTTTCCACCTACAACGCCTTACCTATATCGAAAAAGCCCCACACCTTTGCACTACGGAGTAGCTACGGACAGTGAATATGATTATCAATAACTTACAATCAAAACACACTGTGGCGTACATAAGCAAAAAAGCCCCGGCCAGTAGGCCGGGGCTTAAGCTAAACCTTCATCACCTCATTTCACCTTTTCTGCCAAAGTGCCACCGACTTTGAACTTAACGGCTTTCCTTGCAGGGATAGTGATTTTCTCTTTCGTGGCTGGATTCAAACCTTGACGCTCAGGGCGTTCCACTACCATGAAAGTGCCGAAACCTAACAACGATACGCTTTCGCCTTTCTCCATTTGCTCGCCAATAGCCTCAATCATTGCGTCAAGCGCACGTTTTGCATCGACTTTGGTCAATTCTGCCTTCTCTGCCATTGCAGAAATTAGTTCTGTCTTGTTCATAGTTTATCTTTTTTTTAATACGTTATAATATCAAACAAATTTGTCTCATTTCAGCCGCCAAAGGTACTACATTTTTTTCATATATGCAAGTAAATCAGCGAAAAAGTAAAATATTTTTTTTGTATGGCATTTTCCCTTGTTTTTTTGCCGCTTTTTTTGTACCTTTGCACCCTGTTTCGGAAACATTCCAACCCACCAAACCCCTTATACATCTATATGATATTTTTACTATGAGAAAAACACCTCCTGCCACCCTTAATCTATTGATTATAACCATATTGGTTTGGCTTGCCTCTATTGCTTTCCCAGCACGCTTTGGCATTGACCTCACCCGTTATCTTGGCCTACACTATTGGCAATCCGACGCATTCCTGCCCACCCAACTCGTCACCTACATGTTCATGCACGACACCTCGTCTATGTGGCATATTTTCTGCAATATGTTCGGTGTTTGGATGTTTGGACGCACTCTCGAAAGCCTTTGGGGTGCAAAAAAATTTATTTTCTTCTATTTTTTCGCGGGAATTGGCGCAGGAATCGTGCAGGAACTCACTTGGATGATTGACGTCGCCCCTCTTGTCCGCGATTTCGACGCCGCCATCTCCTCTGGCTCAGGCGAATCGCTCTCCGGCTACCAACACCTCCTCATCCAAGGTGACATCACCCAAGCCACAGCCACTGACCTTCTCTACCTACGCAACCAACTCCTCTCGCGGTTCGTGACAGTCGGTGCCTCAGGCGCACTCTTTGGCGTACTCCTCGCCTTTGGGTGGCTCTTCCCACAAGCCAGTCTCTATATGCTCTTTATCCCTATACCTATACCCGCACGAATATTCGTCGGCATTTATGCCGTAATCGAGCTTCTCTCGGGCATTTCGGGCGCAGGTGACGGAGTCGCCCACTTTGCGCACCTTGGCGGGATGCTCTTTGGGGCAATCCTACTATTCATCTGGAAAAAGCAAAATAAATTATATTGAGATGGTTATCGACCTGCTTAAATCCAAACTACGTTCAAACAGTATGGTGACATTCCTCATCGCACTCAATGTCACCATTTGGCTGATTGTCACCATCCTACGCATATTCCTGACACTCTTCAACATCGACATTTACCCTCTTTTAACCCTACTCGAACTACCATCCGACACTACGACCTTCATATTCCAGCCTTGGACGATACTCACCTACTCTTTCCTACACACAGGTTTCTTCCATATACTTTTCAATATGCTTGCCCTGCATTGGTTTGGACACTTCGCCGAAGAGCATTTCTCCTCACGGCAGATAATCGTCATCTACCTCCTCGGGGCTATTGCCGGGGGTATCCTCTTTATCCTTGCCTTCAACACGTTACCTTACTTTCAAACACATTTCCACACAACATACCTACTTGGCGCATCAGCCTCCGTCCTTGCTATAGTCACCGCCACCGCCTTCGCCAAACCCTCCTACAAACTCCGTTTCTTCCTCTTGGGCGAATGCTCACTCAAATGGTTCGCAGTCATTATGGTGATAATCAGTTTCCTTGGCGTTACCGGTTCAAACGCAGGTGGCGACATCGCACATCTCGGCGGTGCTGCCATTGGCATCTTATATGCTTATATCCACAAACTTATCTCCCAACATCGCAACATATTCACTCGCAACGCAAAAAACCATAAAGCCACTAAAATGGCAGATTTCCATTTCCAGCGTGGCACTCGCGACCCCCAAACACACGATGACGATGTTGACCAAATACTTGACAAAATAAAACGGACAGGTTACGCCTCGCTAACCGACGACGAAAAGCAACGCCTATTCAAACCATGAAAAAGAAAGCGACGAAAAAACCAACCCCCAAACTCTGGCTGAAAATCCTCAAAGCCATTGCCCTTAGCCTAACCATCCTCACACTTTTATATTATGTGTTGCTCCTCGCCGTACCCTACATCCACCCATCACGCATACACATTATTTCTTGGATAGGGCTCACAATGCCTTTTGCCATTTTGGCTGTCTTTATTTGGCTAATAATCTGGATTATCGCACGGCAACGTGGAATATGGATAACATTGGCGGTTATCCTACTCGCCACATTCCCTATTTGGAGACGCACCATCGTAATGAACATTGGTGGGGACTATCCTTCGACCGAGGAAATCGCCACAGGCCACCAACTCAAAATCCTAACCTACAACGTAGAGTTTTTTCACTACTTTACGCAGATTGACCAAATCATAGACCTTGTCCGCCAAGGGGGATACGACATAGTCTGCATGCAGGAGTATGGGCACAAATCAACCTATCCAGACCAATGGTTCAAGCTAAACCAGTGCTTCGATTCCCTCTTCAAATACCGCCACGTCTGGTACAAAAGCCAGTCAAGGAACGCCGAATGTGGTGTGGTTCTCTACTCCCGCTACCCAATAGTCAAGAAGGTCAAGGTTCAATATGACTCGCGTTACAACGTCTCAATCTACAGCGACATAGCTGTGGGGGATGACACTATCCGTGTATTCAACAACCACCTTGAGTCCAACAAACTAAACACTTACGACCGTATGGTGGCTGGCAAGATAACTGACGAAAACGTTGACAACGAATCACTCTACCGCTCATTCCGTACAGTACTGCGCAAAATAGCCGACGCGTCTATTATCCGCGCCACACAAGTTGACAGCATCACAGCAATAATCCAACAGACCCCTTATCCTGTTATAATCTTGGGAGATTTCAACGATGTTCCACAATCATACGCATACAACAAGCTAATTCGCTCGAAACACCTTGGCGCAACATCCTCGATGAGTGACGCTTACGCTATGGCTGGCGACTGGCTATACTACTATACATTCAACCAAGACCACTTGAATGTTCCAATAGACCACATCCTCGTCTCACCCGAATTTTCAGTGCAGGAATCGTCTATCCTTCCACTAACCTACTCAGACCACTACCCAGTTTCCGCGACACTACTGCTAAGGAAACAGAATCCATAGGGATTCTACAGAAAAAGCACCCTTAAATTCATTCTCCTATCCCTTTTTCGATATTAGAGCCCAAATTTTTCGAGTTTCAAGTTAACAGTTAACACCTAAAAGACAGGCAAATACGTATATCCCAAGTATTTAGGTGAGTTCTATAAATTCACCGTTGTGTTAGAAATAAAAAGATAAGTGATAAATAAACTTTTTGGTGCTTTAGAAGTTTCTTTTGGCATCTTGCTGATTTGCTTTGCAGACCTGTCCTAACCTCGGCATAGTCCAAGCAAGCTTGGCCTCTGTTCTCGGTCTTGACAGGTTGTCAGTCGGTCACAATGCCCGCATTGCTCCCTCCTTCCGCACAGCAATCTGCTCAAAACAAACTTCAAAAGCACTCAAAATGAATTTATAGAACTCACCTTTAGCTAAATTCTCTAAACGGTGGCAGATGATGCGAGATGAATGATAGGAAAGGATAAAACAGGAGGAAAAACCACCCCCCAAGTTTTCAGGTGAAATTATTGAAATTATTGAAATCGTTTGAGAAGTCATTATACGATTTTCTGTTTTTTATGGTACGGTAGGGCTTGCTCTTTGCTTGCTCTTTTGTGTTGTGAGTTTGTGTGTACATTTATGTGCGCATTTGAGGTTTCGGCTTGCATGCGATTTCAATAATTTCAATAATTTCACCTAAAAACTTGGGGGTGGGTTTTTATTTCTGGGCAAGACACCCAAGCGTTAACTGTTAACTCGTAACTCACGTTTTTTTCAGATTTCACTTGGATGGTTTTGCAACAAAAAGATATGACTCAAGTTTGTGGGTTGAAGCTATCTTCGTTTCAGTTTCTTGATTGCCACGAGTAAGCCCATCAACACAAGCAACGGTACTACAGCATCATCAATTGGCCCGATTTCATAATCAGGGACTGCGTCATTAAAACTTTCGGGATTAAATTGCTGATAGACTTGTTGGCCTGAATTATCGTTATCGCTGTTGTTTCTGAAGCTGACAACACCCGATGTCATCACTGGGCGTGTTATGAAACCAGATGACCCCCTTCCCGTCGAGACGACACCCCAACGCCTTCCTGTTGAGGAGGAATAGGGCGTTGTCTTAACCAGATTTGTCTTGAAGGTCGTTGATGAGTTAATACCCAAGGAATTCACCGATGATGCAGGGCGATCTACATAGCCCACACCACCGACGGACGACCTATTTTGACCGAACTGGGCTGTAGCTGTGACTGCCAACAGCCATAACAACGGTATGATTATTAACCTTTTCATTCTGTTAATCAAGCGATTGACGCTTAATGCCTTTTATGGTACATATCAAGGTGCAAAGATACGTATTTATTTTGGAACAAACAAGCATTTTCAGATTTTTTTAATGCCGCAAATTTATGCGCAGGCAAGGCTAAATGCCGGGTCACTTAACCACGAACTTAGCCCTTGCCTTACCGCAATAAATCACATACATACCCGAAGGAAGGTCAGGCAAGGTGAACCAAGGTCCATTCTTGGAGTTGCTCGACCAAACCCTATTGCCCATCAGGTCTATGATGTACACCATTTCATCCTCATTGTCAAAGCCATGCAACAACGCCTGTTGTCCCACAACCTCAATCCATTGATCCTCGCCTGTGAAATATGTTCCGTCGTCCCTACGTCCCATAATCTGGAAACGCTCAGGGTCGTAGCCTGCCACAGCGGTGAAACGGTACGTTCCTCCACCGAGGATATTAGCGTAGTGTTTTGTCTTATGGTCAAAGAGATACAACTCGGTGAAACCTTCCAGACGGTCAATATCGAACTCTAACTCATAATCCGTCAACTCAGGTATCCCATAGAACCCTATAAACTGACCCAACATAGAGCTGTCGGCGTTGATACTTGTCTTTCCGTACTTATTTGTGGCGTAAATCTGAGGCAAACCGTCGGCAAACATTTTCAGACCGTCATAGCCATTGTCATATTTCTTGGTACATTCATCAGACTCCAAAAGGAACAAATCATCGTCAATAGAATCACTTGCCAGTCTAATCGAAAGGATATTGAATTTCTTCTTCTCGGCAGGAGCATAGTATGCACCACTGGCTTGATTCTTGACCACTGCTCCTTCTGGGATACTTATGGTAGAACCACCTCTTGAATCGGCTTGAACCAAGAAACCATGACCTGCCGGGATTATGTCATTTCCATTGACAGCTTCGCAAGTTTGCGAAGGGCATGCGACGTATGATGTCCCCTTCTCTTTCCTCCACTTGAGATAATGGTTGTTCTTGAAGAAGAAGACTTGTTGGTTCATATTGGTGAACTCAAGCTGGCTCACTCTCAGAGGTGCGGAGAAACTGTTTGTAACAATATTCACACCAGCACTTGTACTCATTGAATCTTGGGTGTTGTCTAATTGTGTGCTTGAATATGTGAGCCGGAACAGATGCAACGAATCCACTGGATCATTTGCCCTGACTATTGGCAAAAGTTTAGTTTTGTATTGGTAATATGCAGGTTGATCGGTCATATTAGCCATACACAAACCAGCCCATGGCTTATAATCGGATTTTGCCGCAGGCACCCATCGGGATTGATTCTGTGCCGCTTGCGTCTCCACCCATTTGTAAACCACTACATAATTATCCCAACTATCATTTGTGTAATTTCCAATAAATCCACGGTATTGCCAATCAGGGTTTTTATAACCACCACCATAAATTTCATTTGTATGTCCCTTGAAATACATCCTTATGGTAGCGTCAGGATTACCTTCATAGAAGACAAGCGTAGCGGAATTATCCTCACTTGCATCCAAAACAAGATTTTCAGGAAGCGTGTTTGTCATTCCATAAACCTCGGCAGCAAAATCACTCGGAATTATACATGTGGCATTTATCTGAACATTATGGTTAGTGTTCGGCAGAATATCGCTACGATGCCACTTATCTTTTTCATTCCAATTGCCAGCAGTATTGAATAGGAATGTACCGCGAGGGACATTTATGATATATGTATCATTAGCCGTGGTGGTTGTGCGTGGAGATGAAGCAGTAACCGAAATATTCAGTGTGCCAACTTCATAACCAGTAAAACTATCCCCATTTATTTCGGCAACATTGGTTGAACAATTATCAAGTGTAAACACTGCATCGTTATAGTTACATTCAATTTGCCATTTACTCATAACGTCACCAAAGAACCCTGGTTTCTTGTATGACGCAGAATTAAAATCCGTTATGTCAGCAATACTGGTTATATCAAAAGTCAACGGAATATTATCCATAGTTACATTTTTTGTAGTTGAGCAAGAATTATATTGATCCGTTTGAGCAATCTTTGCTTGTATCGTACAAGTTACGCCATTGGCAAACTTTACAATAGATAATACACCACCTGTCACATCAATATATTCCATACCCACAGTGACAGTGTAAATAGGGTTAATCACTTCGCCTGTAGCCTGTTCACTAACTGAGACAGCAAGAGGGATTGGAGCAGTATTCGTTGGAACATTGGATAAGTCGTTTGTTATTGTAATAGTCCTGTCAGCCCTTTCCACTGTGACACTTAGTGTACATGTAGCCTCTTCACATATACAGTCCTTTTTCTTTTTTACTTCAATAGTTGCAGTGCCAGACTTGAGGGTTGTTACATTCTCATTGTTAACTGTGATAACGTCACCGCCAGTGACAACTTTATATTCAAAATCGTTTGGATTTGTTGTAACGTAATTGTCGGAATTTGCACGAACTCCGATTTGATATGTGTTATTAGCATTGTAAGTGATAACACCCTCTGTACCGATAGTTGCAGTCACCGTTGGCGTTATTCGCTGGATTGTTATATTCTTGGTCACTTCAGTTGCTGGATTGTAATTGCCATTCGCATCAGTGCAATTGGCTGTCACAGTAATAGTACCAGCAACAGCATTCGTAATGATAAGGTTATTATCTTGAATATCGCATTGAAGTGCATTTTGGCAAGAAGGATCATCAGGAGTGAAAGTATAGGTATATGTTATAGGCAAGTGGGTTTTAACCTCACCGTTTGTCTCACGGACAAGATATGTGGCAACACCTCCATAACCTTCACTATGCCGTGTATCGATTGAGTATGCCAAAGGTAGAGATAGTGGTTGGGTATAATTTCCGGCATCAATTGGTCCAAAACCATCTTCCCAAACTATCTTTTGGTCACTTTTGGCAATAGTGAATGTCGATGGCGAAGTCGTAACTGCATAGTTATAACAAGGAATAGCATCCTGTGTTGCATTTATATTTATATTGCTTGCGTTTGCCTTGATTGCATCGATCATCACTCCGTTAATAATTACGTATGTGTTGTCTGAACTATAAGAGTATGTGGTAATACCATCGACTGAGTAATCTGACGAAGGGGTATTAAGCATCCTTCTGTCACCATAATGGAAATCTGCAAGATTAGAGGCATCCCAAATAAGGTTGCTCGGTGTGCAAGGATTTATGATGAGAGTGCGATAAGGATGGCTTGTTGCGGCTTCAAAATCATCACCACCATCTTGATACGCTTTTATGACTGCGGTACCTCCACCATTTCCAGCATACCTTACAACATAATTCGTTTCATCGCCATTAAGTTCAAAAGTCACTAAATCCTTCCCGCTGCAATTCCCACTAAGTTCTTGTTCATATCGTGTCATCAAACCAGTATTATACAATACGTTGTCTGACCCCATATACTTTGATATTGCATTTAGGTCGATAGTTTCAGTGAATAACTTTGTGTTTGTGATGATCTCGTTGTTGTCACCCCATTCACCTGCCTTATCATCCCAATTGATAAGCTGATTTGCCTTAGCTATTCTGAATGTCATTTCTGCCTCCGCAGGGTTAATGTAGAAAGTATCGCCGTGTAGTACACCGACTTGAATTGCTTTGACCCTGCACCAACCACTGCCAATTACTCGCAGATACGTTTTTCCCGTACCATCATTTACCAATTGTGCATGTTCTTCGCTTGTTGGGGTGATACCATCATCCTCAAGATTTGTTATTTCGTAAGAGATTGGAAGAATCTCATTCTTGATAGAAGAAGATGCAGTAAGTTCAATATCATGATGCCTATCAGCAACACTTAGCGCATTCAAATCTTGATTCCAATCAATGGTTTGGCTACGTGCCTTGCCCGTACCCTCAAGGTGGATATTTTTTGATGTTTCTTTACCATCGATTCTTGCTTTCAAAGTCAACGTTGCTTCGCAATGGCCTACAATCTGAGGGGTGAATTTGATGTTAAGTTTTGGTACCTCCCAATCGCCACACGTTATCGAAGAAAGTACCTCTGGGTTTTGAATCGAGAAAGAAGACGCTTGCGGTCCTGTTATTGTGTATTCAATGATACCGTCAATGGCAGAATAAGGAGTTGCCTCAACATTATTCTTTGTGTCGCTAAACAAATGTTCGATAGAATTATCGAAAACCACTGAAGGCGTTTTCGATTCTCTGAAGTATTTTTTCTGTCTCACATTTACCACAGGGAAATCTACGGTCGCTATACTAGTTATACTACCATGAAGATCTACGGTGATAGATTGGGCATCCTCTTCATCTTCCTGGATATATGAACCATCAGCAGTGAATATTTCGTATGTTTGTCTTCTTCCAACCAGCCAGCCAAAATCTGTATTGACAATATTCCTTGTCGTGCCATCTTTCCTCAAAATCGAAATAGTGAGGTCTGGGGCACAGTTCGCCAAAGAAATTGTTAGTTTGTCAAATTGACCAATAGGTTTATTTAGCGGAATGACAGAAACAAAGCCTTCCGTTTTTCTTTCTTGAGTACTGCCCGCTATGGGATTGCATGAACCTTCGGCATAAACATGTATGTTAATGTAACGTACGGAAGACTCATATTCGGAATTGCCTTCGGCATTGATTATCAATGTCGCCACACCTTCACCATTCACAGTAAGCACCCCATTTGTCAATGTAACAATATCGCTGACTAAAGTGGCATTTTCCAACGAAAAGTCTATGGCAAGTCCTGTTGGTTCATTGGTTATATTATCCTTTGCCGTTGCGGCGAGTGTATAAGGACTTGATGTGGTAGTGAATACAAGTTCGTTGAGAGGGAAATCTATATACTGACCTTTCTTCGACGAAACCTCAAAAAGTTTGGTCAGTTCCCCTCCTTGCACTAATTTGTATTCATTGGTTTCCTTGATTGTAGCTGTTACGTTTGTCGAAGATAAAGCCACACCTTTAACTCCTCTGAAATAACCAGGATTGGCTGGGTCTTCATCGCATTGCTCTATGATACTATGGTCATCTACATTGTAGTAAACAGTCAGCGATGGCACTTCAACACACTCCGCAAACCCTGATTTGCAAGTTGCACCAATGATTATTGGGTTTGATGCGTCAATCCATCTCAACGTCACCTCCTTTTGCCTTGACGAAGCCTTTATTGTCGTAATTGGATAAGCTATCCCGTGTATCTTATCGTATGCCACAATTTGTGTGTTAGGGAAATTGCTGCAAATGTTAGGATGGAATTTCACTGTGTGTGTTCCATCCGTTGGAATGGCCTTGTTATGATAGCCGTCAATAAGGAAAGAATTAATTACAGACACACCGTTATCCACGACATCTATTTCAAAAATGCTACTGTCGAAACCTGAAATTTGGAAGGTTTCTTCGTTAGTCGATATCTCCGAAACTTCGATTTGCGCAAAATTCATTTGTGAGTTTGCCGTAGCTTCGCCATACAAGTATATACTATATGTCTTTTCTGTTGATTTCTCCGTCAGCCACAACGTGATTCCGTTATAAGTCGTCGCCTGTTTTGCAATGAACACAATGTCGAAATTATTATCTTTTATGTCTATACTGTCTCCTGGGTTATTATTTATACGATAAACCTGACCGTAATTGTTATTAATTGACAGTGTGAATCCGTCCCCCATCATCATATTTTCCAATGTGACATTCTTTGTCTCTATTGTACCTAATGGGTTTGTGGTGAAACGTATTTCACGTCTCAGTACTTTTCCAGTGGCATTGTAATGATATGTAAGAGTGCCATTTGTCACTGTTATAGTTTCATTGACATTTGGAGTGACCGCATCAATGTCATTGTTTGGCACGAACTTGACAAATACCGTCTTGTCTTCATCAGACGTGAATGTCAGTCCATCACTATGCAGTATGCTTCCGTCTTCGTCGCCTTTGTATATACGGAATATAGCAGCATTTGTAGATGTCACTGTCAAGTCACCAGGGATATCGTTGAAATTAAGACTTTGTGTCTCAGATGCGTTACCCATATAGACATCACCGAAACTCTCCAAACCAACGTATGTGACTGATATTGGGAAATCGTAAGTGGCTGTCAGATATTGGGTAGGATTCTCAGCCAAAGTTGCGATTACGGTCGCCGTGCCTGGTCCTTTGACAACCAATTCGTCATTCTGGTTTATTTCCACAACTGATATGTCGGTCGACATAAAAGTTATGCTTGACTTGTTAGCATCAGTATTATACAGCAAAGGGTTTAGAGATGTCTCTGGGTTTGCCATCTGGATAGTGAACAGCATTTTGTCCAAAGGTATATTGGCGGACATATTGGTTAACGCAGGAATTACCTGTGTCGTAGTCAATTCCAATGTTGATTGAAGCGGGGAGCCCACAATCCTCATTACACATTGCTCCGTACCTTGTATCTCAATAATCTCCGATGACTTATCGGCTATAACGTCAGAGCTATTTCTCCATGCATCAGTTGGGGCAAAACGAACATAAAAATAATTAATGTTAGGATCTGTGATAGTAAGCACCGCCTCATCTCCACCATTATTACCTCTGGTCCAGTTGGTATTGTCTATACTGAATTGATAATGATTCCCATTGCTGGTGGTTTTGATTATAACGGGATTTCCACTGCTTGCAATGAATGCCAGAGGATAAGAAACTGATTCAGAATAACGATAACACTCAATTGCCCCGTAATTACGTTGGTCATTCTGCGCTCTTGCGCTTATAACACAATAATACGTTCTTCCGTTAAACGTTATTGTGCAATTTGCCGTTCGCCAATCATCGTTTACAGGGTGGAAGTCTGCCATCAATTTGCCATCTTCGATACGTGTTGTGAACTCTCTTGTGTTGTCGCACGTCACGCTAACTGAGCCAACCACATCGTCAATCCTATCCGTGAGCGTGAAATATTCAAGATCCTTTGTCTCTTGACCTATGCCCGTCCAACTGTTGATTGCATCCCTCGTATTCAGATATGTCGTAACGGATATGTCAGACGACACTTCATTGCTGTTAAGCGTTGGCGCAAGATGCACGTTTATTGTGGTGGTTCCCGCTTTATCCACATGGAAGGTCCCAACCGCTTCTTGTGCAAAACTTACATTCTTGTCTGCCGAATATGTGATGGTTGGCACGGTACCTTGTGCGTTCAACTGACTCTGGTAGTCATAATTCACGGTAACTGTTTTGTTGTCACCATATTTCAAATTGCTGAAGTCGCTATCTGTCCAATTGAACTTAGGATCAATCTTGGTTGCGGTTACAGTAAGGGTCTCGGTCTTTGCTTCATAAATATCCGTTTCTGCAAGATGCGCAACGACCTTTACAGGTACACCTGTTTCAGTCTCTCGTGATGATACTGTTACGTCACAACTCTTATTCGCCTCGCTATAATTTGAGATTGTAGCGTGTGTATTGGCATCCTGGTCTATCGTGAATTGTATTTTACCATCCGAAGCTCCATTATAACCTTCCGATGTCGTGCCAGTTGAAGATGCAGATACCTGGAATGTTGAGAACACTTCTGGCGTTGTGTTTCCTGATATGGTCAGGTTAGGGGTGGCTAACGAGACGGTGATATCACCGCTTTCTATTTGCGCTGCATCTGAATACACTGCATTACCTTCGCAATTTGCTCTTAATTTGAAAGTTCCAGCCTTTTTGAAATCTATATACTGAATGCCATTAGCATCTTTTTTTACTTCTGCAACTGTATTATCAGATGATGAATACTCTACAGTCAAAGCACCACCCACACTTGTAGTCACACCACTTGTTTTGGCAGCATCTGTCAAAATCACGTCATTCGATAGGGCATGATATGTTCCTGTGAAAATAGGGTGAGTAGGGTTGTTGTTCCAAGTCAGTGTCTGTGTGATTTTTCTACCAGATCCTGTTATCGGGATGTAGAATGTCACAGGTTCATCGCTGTTGCCATCGTATGCGCTGACTTTAAGTCTTGCCTTATGTTCGCCTACTTGTTTGGGAGTGAAATTAAGGTTTATTGTCGCAGTTCCTTTATTTTCACATCCCCCTGTTATAGACAACTCGCGAGAACCATTTGGGAATGTGAAACAATCCCAGGTGTTATTGCTGCCTTCATCGACATCAACCACCTCAACTGAAATATTGCCAGGAATGTTTTGGTAATATGCGATTGATTTGTTTGTTAATGGTTTAGTGGAAAAGTTATCGTATTCTCCAAAAGCGATGTAATTGTTTGGAATTTCATCAAGGTATGATGCCATAACAACTTGGAAACCTATTAAAGTTCGTTTTCCATAATTAAATGCTTCCCATCCCTTTAGACCAGTTACTTTAAATTGTCTCAATGTTGTGTCATTTCCGGTAATTGGAGTCCTATAAACATTTTTTTTATTTCGCGCTGTAGTTTCCGTTTTAATAGTCTGTCCATTTACCGTTTGTAAATACACTGTACCTATAGAATGGTCATAATCATTCGTCTCTATAGTCCAAACAACTTCTCTTGGTCTGCCGTTAAATGACGGACATGTATAATCAGAAGTCGTATTTGGCGAGGCATTAATCCAATACTTAGTGCACCCACTCGAACTTGATACAACCAGAGTTTTAGTCATTGTTGCCTTTTTATATGTAGCATCTGCATTTTTTATGGCAGTAATTGTCGTAATGCCTTCTTTGTGTATTGTGAGAGTAGTCTTGTCATCACTCACACTTGCTATTGATGGATCGTCAACTATATAATCATCCACATTACCGTTATTAGGGTCGGTTGTTGCTTTCCATGGAGAAATTGTCAAATCAATTGTCCCTTGATTATCACGCAAACCTGTGAAGTCGGCAGTCCAGTAAATGTTTCGCTCCTGCAATTGGTTTTGGCTTATGGTGAACTCTTGAGGTCCTGAAGTGGCGGATTCATAGGTTGAATTGCCATCGTATGAGGCTTTCAAATATGTAACACCTGTTGGCACATCCTCCAATACGCTTACTTGACCATTTGCTATTGAAAGTTTTGGTGAGGTTGGGGGCGTTGAACCATCTTGGTTTGTCTCAACTATTGTTATTGCTCCAGTGGCATCTATCTGAGTCATTTCAACAATATCGCTGATACTTTTTGCTGCATCATCTAATGCCATGTCTGTAACTTTCCAATTGAAAGTCGGTGTCTTCTTAACGCCAGTACCTTCCAGATCAACGTATGCTAATACATTGGTTTCACTACCATCGTAAAAGATAAGTCTTGCCTTTCTTGACAATGCCTCATTTGGATGGTATTCTATAACGACAGGAATAGAACTTGTGTTAATTGGTGTTGCTTGATTTGAAGATGAAGTGTTATTCCCTGTAGCTCCTGGGTATCCACAAACATTCGCAGTACTGGTGATTGTAACCTCTCCATTATATACTTGATTTAAGTATCTTATCTTAAAAACGTCTTTCACATCAGTCATACTTTGAGCATCACCTGTTGCTTGTATAACTTTCATTTTCAGGTTTGTAGTAGTCAGAAAAGAACGGATATTAATCGTCGCTTCGTCTGTTGAACCTATTTTTATTGTATTTCCAAAATTCCTTGAAGTACTTGTGACACCTATTGAACCATCGGGAGTGGCATTATAGAGATGTAAGTGTCGTTTAAGAGGAATCTTTATGTTTTTAACTCGATGCTGATATGCCCCCGATGAACCCGTACTAGTTATTTTCATGCTAAGTTGCACCACATTTTCTCTACACGTTCCACTGTAAGTTGAATAATTATCAGATTGAGAAAATGTCTTTGATGCCGGGTTACATGGTTGCCAATCATTATTACCTATCAAGTCATATACAGAAAGTGTTCGACTACTTAGGCTTGAAGAAGTTCCATTAGTACCGCGATATTCAAATGTCAAAGTGCCGTTTGTTGGTGGAAATACGTATGGTTTTCTGTCATCATTTTTTTTTAGATTCTGATCATCGAACACATACAAAGAATACCATGTTGTTCCATTATACACAGGATTGTTTAGACACGTTTTATCTATATATTCATCAGCATACAATGATTTATACGGTAATGCCACCATCATCGCCACAAGCATCACCACTTTGGCGAAGAAATTCATTTTGTTTTTCATAGTATTTGTTTTTGTCAGCATTGCCGTGGTGGCAATGGCGTTATTCAGATTCAGTCTTTTCATAACCTACTATATTTGTTCTATATTCAATCTCAAATGTTTTCAAGTCTTTCAATGCCCTTGCACACAGTTCCGAAGTCGTCCAACCCTTTCAGGAGTCTCGCTCCATCTATCCCCATGTATCCAAACAGCATCATTATCCTTCGGTATTGCTTCCTGATGTACGTCAAATCTATTTTTTATTTCAACAATCTCCTATCAACAATATCTTCTAATACCTTCATCTGCTGGATTGCAATTTTATTCAATTTCATAAGCCGCTCAGACTGCATTCCTAATTGTATCGAATTCGGTACAATTAAAACTTGGGTTATAGAGTTTCTCCCATTCTCCCAAATACTCTATCGTACTCTTCAAACTCATCCATCTGAATACTATGTGCTCCTGCAATTGGCTGTGTGCCATATCCGTAAGCGAAATATAGTCTTCATTCTGAATATTGATAACGGTTATCTCTGTTTCTTGTACATATATTTTTGCCATAATCATCTATGGTATGTTATTTCCTTTCACGTTCTTTTTGCTTTTCAGTTTTCATTTTGTTTTGTTTTTCATGGCAGTTATCTATGTCTTGCATCCATTATCAATCTTTGACTCCAGTCAAGATTATTGGTTTAACTTTCAGTCCAAATTAAATGGTTTCAAAGCTTTTGCATACATTGTCAAAGTCGTCCAACCCGTTCAGAAGTTTTCTCCCATCTATCCCCATATACCCAAAGAGCATCATTATCCTTCTGATGGGGTACTATAGCATTCCATACAACGCAACAGCACCTAAATGCCAGAGTTTTGTGCTTTCATCGCTCAACTTTTGGTATAGCGATGAAGAATAAATATAGCGAACAGCTTCAAGCATAGAGCAATTGTTGTCTTCGGCATAAAAACTCGCCAACGCAGTCACCTTGCCAGGAAGGAGCAGATGCAAATTGTCTTGTGTAATGTCAAGATTCATAGCTTTATTTCTTTTGCTTCAATAAATGTTATTGATTTAAGTGATTCTTCTGTGTGCATGAGCAACTGATCTACAAGCGTATATGTCCTCAACTCTTTTATGAGTTCTTGCTTGTTCAAAAGACCAGATTCATACAATGCAAAAGCAGCATATACTTTGTCGTTGGCAACTGGGCCATAAACATAATCATACGTATGATTGAAATTACGATCGTTACGATTGGCATAAACGAAATCAACCCATTCTTCCGTTGGACCTTCAAACCATTTGCAATTACTTGCTCTTATGGCATCCAAATCAACCTCGTATAGGTTGACGTAACCGCAGGATGGTTTTCTCCTGTCTTTGCTGTGTCTGGTTACCCAATCCTCGGCTTGTTGGTAATTCGTTGTTGTATAGAACCCGCAACCATAGTCAAGAGTCCTATTTGATTGGCGAATCTCAGGATGATAAACAATATCCAGACTGCCATGATATATCGTTATCTTGTTCATTTGCTCTCTGCTAATTTAAGTCGTTCTTCTATCTCTTCAATAATCCATTGTCTGCTTTGGGTATGCAGTATTTCGTAATTGTCGTTGAGATAGTCACATATATCTGCTGAATAAAGCAATTCAGCAGCTTCCTTGCCCGTTATCCCACGATGTTTTTTGAATTGCTCAATGCAGAAACTAACAAAATATGTTTTGTCTAATTCTTGTTTGCTCATATTCAGCATATTGCATTTTTATTGTAATTTTCTTCAGTTTCTTTTGGTCAATTCAGAATTTATATCTACCTCTGCATATCTGCGAAGGTCGGCTGCACTCGGCATAATCCAAATGGGATTTGGCTTCTGCTCTCACTGGCACGACCTTTGCACTCGCTATTCCTTTATGTCTCTGACTTCGGTCAAGCATGAGGGTTTTAATTTTTTTCAGCCTCAAGCAATATCCAATGCCCATTCCTTGTCATGCCTTCAAAGTTAATCATTCCTGCATTACGCATATATCCTATGATGGTTTTCAGGGACGAAGGTTTGATGCCGGTCTTCTTGCTCAATTCGCTATGCGACACATTTCTGTCTGCTCTGATACACACCATAACCTTCCAGCAGTTGTTCCTTGCCTGCTCGCGAGCCGAAGCATATTTGTACAGTGGTGCTATGTCAGAATTAAATTTCTCTAAAAATTCTCTCACCATGTCATCTGTTATTTGGTCAGATTTCGTCTCAACTTGGTCAAAATTGTTCTTTATTTGGTCAGATTTCGTCTCAACTTGGTCAAAATTGCTCTTTATTTGGTCAGATTTCGTCTCTATTTGGCCAAAATTGCTTGCTTCGTGGTTGAAAAAGCCTTTTTCAATCACATCGTGTTGCCTTATTGTGGCCTTCACCATAAATTCTATAGTTTGATATATCGGTTCTGGCTGGCCCGCAATTTTCATCTCTCTGAACATACGATCTACGCCTTCCCCAAATTCCTTGACCAAACCATACACATGCATATATTGTGCTATCTTCGGATTCCTCGAAAAATGCATTTCTCTTATATTTGTAGTCCTCACTAATCCAGGCAAAATTCCAGGACTGTCAACCGCCAAATGGTCATCAAATATTTTCACCTGAATGTCAGTACCTAAAATTGAGTAGTCTCTATGAACCACGCTATTCACCACCATCTCTGTCCAGCAGAACTCTGGATACTGCGGCACTGTCGTAAAACGACCATCCTGACCAAGAAATGAATGCTCTTTAATCTGAGTTTTTACAAAGGCTAAAGCCTCATTAGTCATCTTCAGAATGTTGCCAGAGAATATCTCATCCTTTATCACGTTCATTTCTGTGCCAAAACGTTCCTCATTGCCATCATAACGAATCACCCGCACTCTTGCCCTCTGAAAATATTTCTGCGGATTTTGAGTAAACAGCAGTACACCTGCGCCTGTCAGTACTTCAACATGCGAACCATCCACCAATTTCCTCACAACGACAAAACCATTTTCATGCAAGAATTTATCCGCACCTTTGATGTACATTTGCTTCTTGCAGTAATCCTCCACAATATTCCAATCCACATCAGCCATTCTACTCTCATTCACAGGTGCATCCTCATAATAGTGCGATCCTTTGGCATACACAAGTTGTATGCGTTGTTCGAATGTAAGTTTCTTCGACTTATCGCCGACTCTGTAGAATACTTCGTCCGCCTGATTGGCATGTACCAGCATACTTTGACTTACGTGCAGCAAGACGATATGGTTTTGCTTCCCATTTACATCTGTCACTTCCATATATTCTGGAGTCAGCGTAACGGAAGGTACGCAATAATCGAACGGTACCCGAAGCAAATCGTTCATTTTTTCCACATTGCTGTCCACACCAGTCAAGGTGCCATCATCGTCCACACCAAGCGCAATCACTCCACCATCAGCATTAGCCATAGCTATTATCGTCACGGCTAACGCTTTTGGCTCTATCTTTATGCTCTTTCGATCAAAGATCTGAAATTCTGTAGTATGTCTGATATATTCTAAATCCATCTTTTGTCAAATCGAATTTCTCAATGCAATCTCGGAATAATTCACCAAAACATATTCCTCCTGCGACAATCTGATGTCCATCTTGTACAAAGCCATGGCTTTCCGTTTCCTATTGCCACATGCAACCAGGTATCTTCCCATCCTTTGAAGTGATATTATATGTTCAAATTCAGCATATTGCATCTTTCTTGCAATTTTTCTTCGATTTCTCTTGGTCAGTCCATATTTTATTACTACCTTCGCACCCGCTATCCCCATAGGCCTCTGACTCCTGTCAAGCTTATGGGTTTTATTTTTTCAACCCATCATAATCACCCCTTTGGCAAAGAAATTCATCTTGTTTTTCATTGCATTTGTTTTTGTCAGCATTGCCGTGGTGGCAATGGCGTTATTTTGATTCGGCCTTTTCATAACCTACTATATTTTTTGTTCTATATTCAATTTCAAATGTTTTCAAGTCTTTCAATGCCCTTGCACATAATTTTCTGTTTTTCCGCAACGAGTCTATTATGCTTCCATGCGTCCTCAACTATCAGAACAAGTCACTATGTGTTCCAGTTGACAGCATTATCAATACAAGTTCTTCATCTATCTGTTCCCATACAAGGAGCCAATCTGGCTCTAAATGGCATTCCCACACATTGTTTTTACCATATCCTTTTAGTTTGTGAGGCACATAAACTGCTGGCAGATAGCCATGTTCCTCTAACAACGACATGACAACCTTTAGCTTGCTTAAGTCATAACCTTTTGCAAGACATTTTTTCACTGCCTTGTCGAAGCGTTTAGTGGTCAGGAGACGATATTTCATTGTTGAATAGTATTGAAATAATCATCCACGCTGTTCCAGCTGGTGGTTTGGCCAGACCTCGCTTCTTCAAGAGAGAGCTCGACTTCGCTTTTGATGCGACGGACAGTAATGCTCTCAATACCACTAATATGTCTTAGCAAGCGTTTGACATCATTAGCCAAAGCAATGTCAGTCAAATTGATGGTCATTTGTGCTGCCGTTGAATTGTTTGCCGTTGTTTCCATAGATATTATTTATTTCTGTCTCAAAGTTCCGTTATCTTTTCTTCGGTCAAGCCTGTGCATTCTGAAATCATTTGCACGGAAATACCTTTTGCCTTCAAAGCCTTGGCAATTTTAATCCTTTCTGTTTCCTGACCTTCCTCTTTTGCAAAATCAATGGTGTTATAATAATCGTTGTAGTTTCGCCATTGCTCATCGTAGCGAGCCCGTTCCTCCTTGGTCAGGTTGGCACGGGCAGCTGTCTCGGCAAGTTTCGCAAATACCGCATTGCGGTCTTCCTCAAAAGGCATTGTCTCCATAGTATACAAATGTTTTAAGATCTATATCCATTTATCGTATTCTGTCAAGCACTCCTTCTCGGTCTTATTGAACCGTGGAAGCTCAATATAATACTGCTGGAACTTAGGGTTAAAGATGACCCCTATCTCTTTCTCGGCAAGCACCACCTCGGTGAGGCTCATGTCCGAATCCCTACCCTCAATGTCTTCAAGTTTGAAGTTCAGGAAGAAAATCCCATAAACTGCATTGAGTTCATAGTTCCACTCGGGTTTGTTGCCTTGGTCGGACACAGCACGGGACATATAGTAAAGCGCACGGTCCTTGAAGAACTTCTGCGAGCGGTTCTGCATCTCGACGATTAGGCGTTCGCCTTTGTCTGTAGTGCAGAAGACATCATATTAGTGTTTTTGTAATCTGTTGTATTGTGTTTTCGTCACTCAGCCTTTGGTATAGCGACGAAGAATAAATATAGCGAACAGCCTCAAGCATAGAGCAATTGTTGTCTTCCGCATAAAAGCTCGCCAATGCAGTCACCTTGCCGGTTATATTCCGATGCTTTTTGAACTGCTCAATGCAGAAACTAACAAAATATGTCTTGTCTAATGTTCCTTGCCTGCTCGCAAGCCGAAACGTATTTGTACAGTAATTTCCTTGACCAGACCTTATACATGCATAAATATGTTAGTGCTCAGTTTATATTTCTTTGTTATGCTGTGTTTTATCCATCTCTCAACACATCATCACCACCCGAAAACTTTGCGCTGCAAAGTTACAACTTTTTTTTCTAATATGGGTTATTTTTAAAAAAATATTACCGAATGGTGCTAAGTTGCTGCTGAATGGCTGCTTCTTGAAAAAATAGAGGCCTGAATTATTGTGTTTTTGGGTGTCCCAGTGCCGAGAGAAACAAGGAGCCACGTCTTGCGAAAGACGTGGCTCGCTAATAGTACGATAGACTTAATTACTTAACGATAAGCTTCTGTATATGGACAGAACCTGACTTCGTCGTTACGCGAACGTAGTAGAGACCAGAAGCAGAGATTCCGCTAACCTCGATAGGATAAGTGTCAGGAACGAATGTCTCGACAACCTGTCCGAAGTTGCTAAGTATCTCAACCCTCTCAACCTCGCCGAACTCGCCATAGACGAATGCCGTAGCACCAGCGTTCACTGGGTTAGGAACGATGCTCATATTGACATCGGCAACACTCTCCAGACCATCACCGTGGAGGGTGAGGTGGAGGGTAACGATAGAGTCGCAACCCAAAGACGACGGAACAGTATCAAGGTATTCGCCAGACTCGGTGTAGGTGTTGTAGTGCCATGTGAACGACTCGCCATGAACCTCGGCAAAAGTATCGACGTAGGCAGTGGCTACGAAGCGCAGATGAACGTTCGTGATAGAGTCGCAACGTGCGTCGATGGTCTTACCTGTAAGTACGACAACCGTATCAGCGGTGACGTTGAGGTTGGATATGCCATAGCCCGTGTAAGTATAACCCTCGCAAGCGACGTCATGGACATCGACAGGTACAATGTCATTCTCGGTGGCAGTGATATGGTATGTCACGTCGCAACCAGTAGCGTTCACGCGGACAAGGGTGTAAGTGCCAGCGATGTCGATGGTAGTATCGACAACCAATACAGAACCACCCTTGCAGAAGCTGACGGTGATTGTAGAGTCGGTGTCGTAAACGGTAAGGTTAAGCTCCTTAATCACGTTACAGCCGAACGCACCGGTCGTAGCTATACGGTAAACGCCTTGCTGGGTGTAGTAGTTACCCTCGAACTCGTAAGACTCGCCTTGGCAGATGGCGGCATTCGTGGTAATCACTGAATCGACAACGAAGAGGTTCAACGTCACAGTGTCGTTGCAGCCTAAACTGTTGACCGTGTAAGCGACGTAGGTGCCAGTCTGAGTAAGGTTCTGGCCATCGAATGGATAGACATCACCTTGGCAGATAGTATCATTGATAGTCTCGCTGGTTGGCAAGACATGGAGGTAGAGAGATACCGTAGAGTCGCAACCTGTTGACGAAGCACCTGGGAATGGCACGTGGTAGTATCCGAGATGAGTCTGGTCGGCAGGGATATTGAACAATCCCTTGTTGTAAGGCTGACCCGCGCAGATTGTATCGTAGAACTCTGTCACAATCTCAGGGAGGACATGGAGAGTGACTGTCATTGCCGTATCAGGAGTGCCAACTACGAGAGCAGGAACTACTGTTCTCAGGATAGTGTCGCCAGGAGCAAGCGAGCCCGGAGGACAAGCGAAGCCGTGGTCGTTGTAACCCTGACCGAAACAGAGAGTCTCCTCGTAAGCAGGACCCTGAACCATCTTGTTCAGACGGATGTCGTCAACATACATATAGTAAGTACCGTTGGCTCTGAACGCAGGACGTGCGCCTACAGGTACGTTTGCAGGATAGTTGACCACATACTCAGTATAAGCAGATGTCAATGGAGCAGTGCTCAAAAGTACAAACGAGTTTGTATTGTCAGGATTAGTCAGATAACCAACCTCTAACTTAGCATACGTTGCGGTAGTACCATAGTTCTTATACCACATCGACAGACGCTTGCCGGCAAGTGTATCCACCTTAGGCATTGCGAATGTATAGGTATTTGACGAAGAGTAGTTGTAGATGTAGAGAGCCTTAGAACCGCTGTGGACGTAAGAAGCAGTAGTTGTTATGTAATAGTAAGCAGAAGTGCTTGTAGAATTTGTCAACCAGCAGTTGTCGTCCAACTGGGTCTTCTCAGTCGAAGAAGCAACGTAAGACTCGAAGTCTTCGGTGTAAGGGAACTGGTTGGTAACACCGCAATTTGTACGGAAGTAGATGCTGAGGACAGATGAGGTGTCACCTTCGGAGCAAACATACGAAACGCGAGCGTAATACCTTGTAGAGGCAGAGAGGCCTGTCAAAGTCACGAGTGAGTCATAAACGACACCCGAAGCAATAGTGTCAGCGTATGAATTGTCAGAAGCCACATGGTAGATGATTCCCTTGCCAGGAGTCATGCCAGAAATCTTGAGACGAATCATATCAGTAGAAGAAGAGTCGATGCTCATATCGTTTATGTCAGGTCTTGGACAAGTGAGTTCCTTAATCCTGATGTTGTCGATAGCCAAAGGAGGAGTATGATAAACAGAAGCATCGTTATGCCATGCGACAATCAGGTTGTATGTTCCTGCGTTAGGTATTGCAACCTCAGCAGCGGCATCTTTCCATTCACCCTCATCACCAAGGTTCAACTTACCATAGTCAGCATCGAGTGCGATAGCACCTGTAGGAATGACTGCTGCCGCCATGTTGCCGAGCTGTACGCCGCCCTGAGGAACCATGCTTGAAGGAGCAAGGAACACATGGCCATAGTCGAATGTAGATTCACCGAGACACTGCCACTGGTAAGATACATCATACGAACCGGCAGAGAACTGGAGAGGAATGTAAGCGTAAGACCAGCTCAATCCACCCGAATAGCTGTAACCCGAACCATCCGAGATATAGAGTGAGCGTGAGCCTGTGTTGCTTACACCATTACCTATAACGAAGTTGTTGTCACAACCTGTTGTCAGAATCCAATGGTTGACGGTAGTGTCGTTAGCCTCGAATGTGGCAACGAATGGCAATAACATAGCATTGTTAGGGGTACTGAACATAACCATCTTGACAGGTGACTTGTCAGTAGCCGAGCAAGCGTGACGTACGAAGAGATAGTAATCTGTACCCGTACCAAGGTTAGGGAACGAGAGGGTGTCGCTTGTGGCAACAGTCCAAGTCTCGACAGAATCCTCGATACTGTAGGTTGAAAGTGCATACTCTACTGCCACCGAATCAGCGTATGGAGTTACGACAGCCTCGGCAAAGTTAGGATTAACCGTAACCATGTTGACATTGCTTACCGGCATACATGAAACCTCCTCGATGCGTATGTTATCGAAAGCGATAGGATCAGTAGTACCAGTAGTACCATCGTTAGCCCAAAGGGCAACCAACTTATAGACTCCGTCGTTAGGGATAGTCACAATTTCAGAGTGGTTGGTCCAGTCTGTGTGCTTCAGCAGAGGAGCATTGTCGTCGAGAGATATTGCACCTGCAGGAAGAGTAGTTCTATAGGTCGTATATGTACCGGTAGAAACATTTGTTGAAGATGGTGCCAGGAAGAGACGTCCATAATCGTAGATTGTGGTTGTTCCCTCGCCATCGCAAGTCCAGTCGTAACTTACGTAGTAGTTGCCGGCAGGGATTTCAATGAGAACTTCTGCATCAGAGAGGCAAATGCCTGTAAGATTGTAGTGATAAGATGAGTTGTCGTCAGAAACATAGAGAGCATTATTGCCAGCCATTTTCTTGGCGTTGCCAATAATGAACTCATTGCTGCCTGTAGAAGAGAATTTCTGCATCTGCCATCCATTGTTCTGGGTAGCATCCTCGAAACCGCAGATGAATGGAAGAGTGAATGTAGGATAAGCAGTCTGGATATTGAGGGTAATCCAAGCAGATGTATCGTCAGCACAAAGCGTACGAACCTTGAATACATATATCGTATTGGCGGCAAGCGTGTCATAAACGATAGTGTCGTTCAGATTGACAGCCGAGTCAACGACATTGTTACCCTGCTTGAGGATATACTCATAAGCGACAGCCTCAGGAGCCTTGCCCCAGGTGATTGCGGCATGATGGTCGTTTACGGTACCCACCGTGCGGACGTTCTGAGGAGCGAAGCAGTCAGAAGCCATTGTCGTGCCACGGGCTATAGGAGACCATGCAGATGTGTCACCGACAGAGCAGATGAAACGGTACTTGAAGCCGTAAGTGGTGTTGCCACTGAGGCCTGTAGCAATAGCATTACCATTGTTGGTAGTTACATAACCGATAATGGAATCAGTGTTGGATGGCAAGAACCATGCAATTTCAGCCATCGGCTTCTCGTTCATATCTACAGAAACAGTAGCTGTAGTCATTGTCGATGAAACGAATACAGGAGCATTCTTAGGGTCACGACAAGATGGAGTATAGTCGAGTGTCACATCGTCAATATACATGTAATATGTACCATTCGCACGGAATGCAGGACGGGCACCAACAGGAACAGATGACATATAGTCAACATAGATTTCCGAATAAGCAGATGAGTTGAATGGTGCAGTCTCAAGGAGGACAAACGAGTTCACATCATCTGGATTAGTCAGGTAACCGAGTTCAAGCACAGCAAGGTTAGAATAAGAAGTGCTGTTATAGTTCTTATACCATACTGTGAGTGTCTTGCCGGCAAGTGTATCGACCTTTGGCAGGGCAAATGTCTGTACGTTTACAGAAGAATAGTTGTAGATGTAGAGAGCCTTAGAACCACTGTGAAGGTATGACGAAGTGGTTGTCACGTAGTGGTAGGCTGAAGTGCTTGTAGAACCTGTCAACCAGCAGTTGTCATCCAACTCGGTCTTGTAAGTTGACGCGGCACGATAAGACTCGAAGCCATCAACGTAAGGATATTCAGTCCTGATGCCGCATAGAGTCTTGAATGACACTGCAACCCACTCGCTGTAAGTTGTCGCATCGCCATACTTACGCATATAGAGTGTGTAAGACGTAGAAGCAGAGAGGCCATTGATTACAAATACATTGGTATCGACAACCGTGGTAGGGAGAGTAGTATCGTTGAGGACATACTCGAACTGATAGTAATCGGTATCGTTGACTGAGACGTAAGCAGCATTGGTGGTTACGGAATCAATGTTAGGTATCGTAGGTGCAACACCAGTGAACGTCTTGATAGACCAGTCGTCAAAATAGAGATATGTGTAAGACGATGTGTTGTTGATAGCGGCATTGAAGCCAATGTAGTAATCACCGGTAGAGTCAGGAGTGATGAACGCCTTTATCTCCTTGTAGAGCTCATTGTATGGATAAGTTGTATGTCCATCAATGGATCTTGAAGATTTTGTTTCGCCATCAACAACAAGAGACGAGAGCGTGTCGAGGTCATCAGCAGTCACACCCATCATTGCAGATACCAATGTAGAGTAAGATGTTGTTGTGCTGTTGCGAACCCAGGCAGACATCTCGTAGGTTGTACCTGCGTCAAGATGGAACTGACGGAGGAACGTGCCATTGCTTATGTATGTCTTGTAGAGATACCAATAAAGGCTACGGTCATAACGGTCGGCAGAGTGTCCGTAGAAATAGAATGTGGTGGCAGTAGCCGAAGGTTCGGATGCAGGATAAGCCTTAGCCCAGTAAGAGTTGCTCTGTGCGAGGTTCTCGCCAAGAATGGTGTAGCATGTACCATCGTGCATGAACTGACCATAGTTGTAGTTGTTGAAATCCTCAAAGAATGGGTTGGTTGCAGTCACATGGAATGGCAGGCAGAGAGTCTTGAACGTCGCGGGAACGTAGTTGGAAACGTCGCCCACACCGCAGACTGCTCGTACATAGACGTCGTAGTTGCTGTCGTCAGTAAGGCCGGTGAGAGTGAACACCGTAGTGTCGATTGACACAGGTGTTGCGGTGTTAGGGTCGAAGCCCGTAGGACCATAAACATATTCCCATGCAGTGTGTGTACGGCAGGTGTCCGCAAACGAAACGGTAGCAGCGTTTGACGTGATGTCTGATACTGTTGGGGTCTCAGGGTCAGAGCAGCTACGGATAAGGTTGACAGAGATATCGTCAAGGTAAAGTCCGTAACCTGTGCTGTTGCGGTCAATCATGAAACCGATACGTGCGTTGGCAGGGATATTGTAACTTGCGTTGTTAGTCATAATCTCACCCTCTGTCCAGGTAGATGACTTAGGGAAGGTATAGACTGTGACGAACGAAGTATCAGCAGTAGGGTCTGTCCAGTAACCGAACTCAAGGTCAGAGTATGTGGTAGTTGTGCTACCATTCTTGTACCATACATTAATCCTCAACTTATTCGATGGGTCGGTGAGGTCTGGCAACATCATGTAAAGGTTCTTAGTTGCCGCAGACGAGGTGTAGGTATAGACACCCTGAACACCTGAATGAACGTAAGTTGAAGTTGTTGAAACATAAGCGTATGGATAGGTTGCACCACCAGGTTTCTGGTTGAATACAGTCCAGCAGTTGTTCTCGAAGTTGGCAGCAGTGGTCTCGGCATTGTAAGATGTCGCACCGACATAGCCTTCGGTAGATTCGAAACCGCAAACCCAAGGGGTTGACAGTTTGTCGCAGAGAGTGCGGATAGTGCCGCAGTCTGTTACGTAAGACGTGTCAGTTGCAGAACATACGGCAGCGATAGATACTGTATAGTTCATCGAAGCCGAGAGGTTCGAGATTGTCGCAGGGTTGGTGGTAATCACGTTAGGTGTACCATTAGTATAAACAACCCACTGCGAAGCACTTGCGTTGTCAGTGAAACTGATGTCGAACGAGTGTGCGGTGATATTGGTTATCGCAACCTCGTTTGGCTTAGGACATGTAGGGGTGAGGTCAACCAAGATGTCGTCGAAATAGAGGGTATTCTCACCACCGCAAGCAAACACTATGTTGTTTGCATACTTGAAGTCCTCGTAATCAGGGTCAGCAAGAGCAGTGAAGTAGGCGGTGAACTCAGTCCATGTGTTCTTGGTTGGTATAAGCACCTCCGAGATACGCTCGTAGGTAGAGGCATCGTTAGGGTCAACGATAACGCCGACACCAAACTGGGCACTGTCAGTAGTAGAATATACCCAACCATTAATCATATAATGTGTAAGCGAGTCAACATTGAACTCAGGAGAGATGATAGAAGCCTTTACGCCCTTCAACGAAGCGGTGCCGGACTTATGGTAAGTCGTCGCACGCTCAACGGAAGCTTCGCCAGACTGGTCAGCCATCATAGACCAGCAGTAAGCAGCACCTACGTTCTCGAAGCCCTCAGTGTAAGGGACATCGTAAGCTGAACAGAATGTGCGGAGCGAAGCAGGGGCAAGCCATGCGGAGGTGTCACCCTCGCCACAGATTGTGCGTACTGAATAGAAATACTCTGTGTTAGGGATAAGGTTAGTGAGGGTTGCCGAACCGTCAGTGCTGTTGATGCGTGCGAACGGAGCGGCAGGAACGGCATCCTTGGTGAATGCTATGGTGTCAACTATGAACTCCCACTCTGAGGCAGTTGCCTGATTAACCGAGAGAGTAGCCGAAGTAGCAGAGATAGCAGAGGTCTGGATGCTTACAGGAGGGATACAAGTCAGCTCGGTGATTGTGATGTCATCGATTGCGAGAGGAGCAGCAGCTGAAGTAGGGCCACTACCATCATTGTTCCAAGCCAGAACGAGGTTGTAGTTGCCTGGAGTGGCTGTCATATTGACAAAGAATGACTCGAAATGCCACTCTGTTCCGTCAAGAGACATATAACCCTTCACCTCAGGGTTGAGCATTATTGCGTTGGTTGGGAAACCTGCCTGCTGGTTAGAAGAGGTGATGTTTGTACCTGCACCGCCAACGATAGCCTCGTTTACTGGGAGCAGCATTACACGACCATAGTCATAAATAGTTGTAGTACCCTCACCACCTGGACAACGCCAGTAGTACTCAATCTGATAGCCCTTTGCGCCAAAATTGATGGTACGATAAGCATAGTTGCGTGAAGAAGGTGAAATGGCATACGTATTGGTTTCGCCATTGTCTTGTGACACATAAATAGACTGTGTGCCATTATGAACAGCGGTAGCGACACTGCCCACTGCGAAATTATTGGCAGCGTTACCTTGCGAGAACTGCCACTGGCCATTCTCCGTAGCATCCTCAAATCCACAGATGTAAGGGATTGTTGCAGGGACGGCAGTTGTCAAGAATGAAATGACTGCTGACCATGGGCTGTAGTCGCCATTGCCGCAATTACGACGTACATAGAGGTCGTATGCTGTCGCTGAAGCGAGGTTGTTCAGTACGACGAATGCACCTGTTGTATCGACCGTGGTCATTTCCGTAACATGGGTTCCGGCAAGGCCGTATGCGAATGACCAACCAGTGGTTGCGGTCTGGTCGTCAATAGTAATCTTAACGGAAGACTCTGTATTGTCGCTTACTGTGGCCGAGCCCTCAAGGTCAAGACAGTTAGGAATTGGCTCGACTGTGATGTCGTCCACATAGCAGTAGCAAGTCGAGCTCTGACGGTCAAGACGGATAGCGATGTTCGCACCGTTGCCCACATACTTGTCAAACTGGACGATGTATTCCTGTTGGTCAGCTGTATTGCTTACAACAACAGTGTCAACGGCAACAAACGAGTTGAGGTCTGTTGGGTTTGACATCACACCGATAATCATTGGAGCGTCAGCGTAAGAGGTAGAAGTGTTTCGCTTAGCCCAGAACTTGATACGGAGAGTGTTGATTGGGTGAGCCGTAACGTCGATGGCAGGGAGAATCATTGCCTGATGCTCGGCGTATGTCGTTGTGGTTGAAGTGTAGAAATAGAGACCCTTTGAACCCGAATGGAAATAAGTGGTCGAGCTAAATACGTAAGGGTAATAGTTGATTGTACCCGAAGCATCATTGAAACGATTCCAGCATTCTGGCAATGCGGCAGATGTACCAGTGGCTTCGTTCTCGAAATCTATTGTATAAGGGAGCTGAGCCATTGGCAGGCACTGTGTCTTGACAGGGAAACTGAAGCTTACAGCCTCGGCGGTATCACCCACGCCACAGAGCGCGCGAACGCTACCCATGACGGTATAGTTTGTCGCAGGGGTAAGGCCTTCGACAGAGAATGCGGCAGTGTCGGCGACGAAAGTCGAGTCAAGCACAATGGCAGAACCCATCTTGAGAGTGTAGTTGACAATCCACTGAGTCTCGTCCTTGCCTGCAGTCCAAGCCACATCTGCTGATGTTGCAGCAACGTCAGCAAGCGAGATACCAGTTACTTTCAAGCAGGAAGGTGCAAGCATTACTTCGACGTCATCAAACCATGTTGCAGCACCATACTCACTGATACCGACAATTGTCACATATTTGTTACCCTGGACAGGAATGTTATACTCATACTGATGCCAACCTGCATTATCTACAGGAGTGAGAGATGGCTCACGATGTATGTAGGCAAGCATCGTTCCACCGACGGTATCGCCTGGAGCATTTGTAATCCAAATCTGGATACCCTCGTTATTTTTCATTGTAGAATATGTGGCACGGTTAACCCAGATAGAGAAGTTGTATTTTCCAGCAACATCGAATGGCAGAGCACCAGTCGAAAGATAAGAGATGGAACCTGCTTGCTGGTCAACGAGGGACATGCCTTTTGTACCAGAGTGTTTGGTTGTTCCTGTAGCGAAAGGAGCAGTCTTTGTATTGTTTGAAGGTTTTACAATCCAGTCCATCTTCCAGCAATCTGGAATAGGCTGAGTACCGAGGTTGTCGAAGTTCTCAAGGAAAATCGCACTTTCCGCTACGGAACACTCTGTCTTGGCTGTGACAGGACGTGTAACCTCAGAAGAGTCTGTTGCAGAGCAAGCGCCCTGAACGGTTATTTCATATTCAGTGTTCGGAGTAAGACCGGTGAAAGTGTAAGGGTTCTGAGTTGCAACCTGCGAAATCACAGTAGAGTCAGTGAGAGACATAGCCCTTACCACGCAAGATGTGGCATTTGCCATATCCCAAGAGACTGTTACTGTCTGGTCTGTGATGTTTGAGCAAGTGACATGCTCAGGACGTGTACAGGTTGGGATTACATGTATGCTTACCTCGTCAACATATACGGATGTAGCGTAAGCAGCACTTATGTTGAGACAAACCATCACAGGAGTAGTGACATCGGGAACAGATGCGGTATTGAAACGGATATTCCGCCAAGTAACATCACCATCAATGTTGTCTTGAAGGACAGGAACGAAAGTAGAAGAAACATCCGAAGGGTCGGTCAGGTAACCAACCTGATAAGGAATAGCCTTGATGGTTGCCGTTGCGGCAGCGGCACGACGCATCATGAAATCCACCTCGATATTGTTTGCTGCAATATTCATGAGCGGGAAGATGATGTATGCATCGTCGGAGGCAGTGGTTGTCAGTTTGACTGAATTGCCTGCGTTGCCGTACGAATATGTTGCTGTGCTGTTAATTTCAGCATTCTTGTAGTAGTAACCATTAACGAAGTCTGCCATTCCGTCGAAATCCTCGTAGAATGGAGGGTTGACTGCATTAGGAAGCGTGTTGAAAGTCACAAAGACAGAGTCAGAGAAGCCCTGATAGGCGGCGGAACAGTCGCTGCGCACGGATGCGACGTAGGTGGTGTTAGGCTGAAGTCCAGTGAAGTTGACACCCGAAGCCAATTCGGCTGCGTTGTAATAAAGCACATTGTCATTGACATCCTTCAGTGTAACGGAATATTGGGCGGGGGCAACGCCATAGCGGGTGTCCAAGTCCCAGTTCAGTGTTGCCGAGGTGCCGGTCAGGTTGTTGACGTAGGCATCCTTAGGGGCTTGGCATGTAGGGGCCTCCTCCACCCTGATGTCGTCAAGGTAGTAGTAGGCGTAAGCGGACGTCGAGCCTGACGATGCGCCTTCGAATACGAGGGTGATTGTCTCTCCCTTGAAAGCGTCGAGTGAATACTCCAGCATTTCCCACTCTTGGTTCCAAGGACGATGCTGAACCAACGGGTTTTGCAGATAGGTTGCGCCACCATCAGTCGATACATAGAGACTAAAATCTCCGTTCTGATAACTGGCACTGGTTGATTTGTAGTTTCTCAACCAGAAAGAGACCTTGGCAGGTTTCGTCGACGAAAGCGACATGGCGGGCGTTTTCAGACGAGATGCTAAGGTGTAGGAGTTAGAGGCGTTGAGAATGGCGTACTTCGTACCACTATGGGAGAAACCAGCAGTTGAACTGGTGGCTACATACCACAGATACGAGTTGGTGATGGACGAAGTGCTTGGCACATAGTCCTGGTTGTTCCATCCCGCCGGGATGTTGCCAGCACCAGTCGTGCAGTCCTCGAAGTCTATGTCAAGATAGACTGTACCCGTCTGCGCCTTAATCCCTACCGACACCAGCAATAAAGCCAGTGTCAATGCAAAAGTCATTAAACTTTTTCGCATGATTAAAGTATTAAGTTAAACAAAAAAAATAATGCTATTATCCGATATTTAGTCAGGGTTAAATAATAAATTGGTACGATTTGAAACGCATATATTGTTTGGAGACGGAGCAGGCTCCGTCTTTACAGGGGTTGCATTATGATATAAAAATAAGATTGTACCAAGTTATTATTTCATCATCACTTAATGGTTATAAGTATAAAGCCGCGAAGTTACGACATTTTTCTGAAACTACCAAATTTTTCGCCCACTAAAAACCCTTTTGCTGAAAGTTATTTAATATAATGTCCCTGAAATGCCATTTTCTATGACTCTTCCGCACAAATAACGTCATAGGGCGTTGTTTTCGGACAGTCTGGGGATGGACAGGCGGCTGATATGGCTAAGGATAAAGTTGTAGAGGGAAGTGTTGGTGCGTGGTTGTAGGGAGAAGAGGTAGAGCCAGGCGGCTTTCAAGTCGGGGTTGTGGTAGATGTCGTAAGTAATAGAGACAGCACGACGGAATTTGCTGGAATTGGCTTTCTGTGTTGTGGAACGGGGCAATGATGATGGAGTGAGGGTGTAAATCTGCTGCTTACCGTTAAAGATGCGCGAGATGAGCTGGGATTTACCGTTTCGCTCGATTCGGCCAGAGAGGGCTGATAAGGTGTCGTTTAGTTTTATGTCCATATTGTTGATTTTTATAATGGGGTCAGTTGTTGTATGTATTCTATGACGGTGCTCTTTTCTATTTGCGAAGGTACTTTTCGGTTTTGTGATATTGCTCGGAGGCGTAGTCGTATGTGACGAAACCACGGGAAACCCAGTTGGAAAGCATGTGGTTAGGGTTGGGGGTCATGCCACGTTGGGTTCGGAGTTGGGATACGACCTCGATGGAGAAGCGGTCTGGGAGGCAGTCGAGGAGGTTGGCCTGTCCGGGGCGTTGCTTAATATTCTCCATTGCGTTCTCGTCGTCAAGTTTAGCACCGAAGAAATAGTTTTTGCACCAGAGGTCATAGAAAAGCGACCATTCCGTGAACCGTTCAATCCTATCGTCCCACTTACGGTCTTGAGCGATGTATAGGATCATAGACTTCATATAAGCGATGTCAACGGCACGGTAGATGAAATCATACATAATGTCGTCGTCAGCCATTTCGCACATTTCGACACAGCGTTTCTGGAGGGACTTGGCCAAATCGAGAGCCTGTTGACAAACGATTTCGCCGTTAGCGAGGTTAAGGTTAGTGATGTAAGGCTTGAGGAGATTGGCGTAATCGTCATCGTAAGTTCCGTAAAGGAAATCCTGGGAATTGTCGCGTAAGATGGTGCAGAAATTGATACGGCTGAGAGTACCGTCAATCATATTATTCTTGAAGAAATTGATACCCTTATGGATTGTAGAGGCGGCATTGATGTTCCAACGGAGGATGACGTGACCAGTGACGGACTGAGGGCCGACACGTTCCTGACCGAACTCGGCATTATCGTAATCGATACAGAGGAGTTTGCCGATGTCCTTAGAGCCGTTAATCTGCAACTGCTTGAGATACTCAAGTTCGTTGAGGTTAGAGTATAGAGGGAACTCGCCAGCGTCAAGCGCCTTTTGGACGAGAGCGGCATTGGTCATATCGGAGATAAGGCATTGGACGACGAGGTCGGTAGGACGAGGAGGGTTGTCCTTCTTGGCACCCTTATTAGCGTTACAGGCGTCCTTCCATTCCTGTTCGCGCTTACGGTTGCGTTCGTCACGCTCCTTAATATCGGCGCAAATATACTGGACAGGCATATTGATAGCGGACTTTCCGGAAGACTGGCGAGCCATATTGATACAGATAAGCGTGGGTTCTTTCTTAGAGCCGTCGATAAGATTGAAGCGGACACCGTGGATATGGGTGGCGAGAGGGGGGAAAATGCCATGAGCGACAGATGGGCGGCAGACGACAGGGACATTCTTGATGAGGAGCGAGACGAGGTCAGGCAGTTCGTCGGGCATTTCGGGAGGGAGAGGAGTAGAGAAAAGCGTCACCTTGTCATTAGCAGGGTCATGAGTGGAAGACATTGAATTGCGCGCCATTTCGAGGGCCTTGACAAGCAGGGGGCTGATTTGGGCAGGGAGCGGGCGGTTGCAAGCGGAGCGGATAGTTGCGTACCACTTGGACTTAGCCTCGCCGTAATCAGGGATAATAGATGCGACCCAATCGGGGTCATTATTGCAGATGGTACGGACGCAGCAGGCCATGGCAAATATAGTCATGTTACGGACGCTGTGGACAGGTTTGCCGCCGTGGAGATACTCGAGGCATTCGAGGATTTTGGAATAAGGGATACCCTTGTAAGCCTTATCGTAGGAGATGGATGAGCGCTTAGGGTATGGAGGGATTGCGGCAGCGGGGTCCAGAGTGGGGTCGGCAGGAGAGAGACGCTGCAGAGGGAGTGTGTTAGAAGGGAGGAAGCTGACAGGTTTGAGCTGCATAGGCTTTTCGCCGAAAAGGGCATCATTGTCAATAAAGAGCCAATAAGAGCGAGTGACGGCGAAAGAGATACGAGCCAAATCGTGGACGCAAGAGTCATTGCCAGGGATAGCGAGGGAGCGAGCGACGAAAGCTTGGAAATCGGCGATGGAAGAGCCATGGGGCATAGCGAAGACGAGGCGGAGGCCGGCGCAAGAAGGGGTGACATGTGCAGCAACGAGGTTCAAGGCGAGGGCCTTGTCCCTGATTTTGTCGAAGATAGCCTTGGGGTCGTCGATATGGTCGTAGTCCATGATTGCGAGTCCGGAAGGGATGGCGTCGTAGTTCTTTCGTTTGCCCTTGCGGTATGTGGCGTGCCAACAGAAGGCAGGGAGAGAGGCTTTAAGCTCGGAGACTTTTTTTTGCGCCTGTTCACGGATATATTGGTCGGGGGAGCCAAGAGGGACGGACTGCTCGGCGATTTTGAGGCAGGTGTTAGCGACGATAGGGCTGTCAAGAACCTTATTAAAAAGTTCGGGTGTGACTGGGATTGTGTCCGCTTTCTTGCAGTAAGGACAAAGAGCGAAATTAAACATAGTCAGAAAGTTTTTTTGATTTTGTTACGTTCCTCGAGGATAGCAGGTTCGGCTTGGTTCCAGAAATCGTCGTGGAGTGAAGATGTCTCGGACTCGTTCTCGAAGATAGGGAACTTCATGGTGACGATGAAATTACGTGAAGAGCGTTTGACGTATAGACCAGGGGTGCGGAGGATTGTGTTGAGAGGTGGCGTGCCGACAGGGGAAACCTTTGCTGCCTTGAAACGGATAGAGCCGTTTTGTTGCAGTGTGGCTGTGCCACGGTGTTTAGATGGGTTTGGGATGACTGGTTCGGACTCGGGGAGACCGCTGTCAAAGAAAAAGTCACCGTTTTCGGAGATGATGGAGATGCCATCGATGCGTTTTTGTTTCATAGTTTTATTAATGTTTTTTTATCAGTGATTGGGTTGTGTGCCGAGTTGGTGTGCGAGGGCTTTCATTTTGAGGAAAGCAACACGGAGACGGGTGTAGAATGCGGATTTGGATATGTTGAAACGCCGCCAGACGGGGAGGTTGGAAATGGGGTCGTCAGAGGGGTTGAGATAGGCGAGGACAAGTTGGCGTTCCTCGGGAGAGAGGATGCTGATGAGGACATTGTAGAGAGCATTGTTGTGGCGAATCGCCTCAGCCTCCTCGAGGAGGTCGCGTTGGGAAGCGTCAGGGAGCGTCTCAGTGAGCGAAGTCTTGTCGTCGTCCGCACCGTCGGGATTGTCAATAGGGATTTGCTCGACATAAGCGTCCTTTGGCATACGGGAGAGGATTTTGCCAGGGCCGTAGTGTTGGATAAAGACCTCGATGCTTTCGATGACGTGGAGTTCGGCGAAAGTGGTGAAAGAGGCGCCGGCATCGGGTCTGTAATTGTCAGCGGCGTCGCACAAGCCAAGATAAGCCTGTTGGTAAAGGTCGTCGAGTTTGATTCCAGGCCTGAGATAATGGTTGGCAAGGGAACGAGCGAATGGCATTGAGAGACGGACAAGTTCACGTTGGTTTTCATTGAGGGTGTAGTGTTTAGTGTGGTTGCTCATAATAGGGATTTTTTTATGGTTCTACCCTATTTATGGGGTTCATTTTGAGAAAGTACAAGTGAAACGCATTTCACTTTTCTGTCATATCGAACAGGATGTCAACGAGTTGAGCATTTTTGGGTGTGTTTCTGTTTAACATATTTTGACGTGACTCACGGAAATTGAGGTTGCCAAAGCACTCGGAAATGAGTGTTTTAGGGAAATTGAGGTTACCCTGTCGCCAGATGTCGATGTCAATGCAGCGTTCGGGATGGTCGCCACAGAATAGCCTTCCGAAGAAATAGGCAGCGAGAGCTGGTTTCTTGAAATTGTAGATAATAGAGCCGTTGACGACGGAGAAGAGAGGGTTGGAGCCGTTGAAAGCGCGAAGGAAAACCTTGGAGGTGTTATCGTCGAGGAGACGACGGAGAGCGTTTGGGAGGAGTGATAGGGGGTTGGCCTCGGTGGTGGCAGCCAAGGGGAATGGGATGTTGACATCGAGGGCATGAGCGAGGGCCGTTTGGTTCTGGAGGATCTGTGAAAGGAGTGCTTTGTCGGATGTAGTCATATTTTTTTGTGGTTTTAGGTTCTTTTGTGCAAAGGTAGGGGTTTTGAATGAGGGAAGGGAAAAGGAAAAATAAGGAATTGATGAAGGAATTCGTAAGTGGGTGAGAGACAATGGGGGCACTTAGCGTTTAGGTAGGAAGATACGGAGAGCGATGATGGCGATGGCGAGGGTCAGCATAAAGAGGATGAAAAGCCATGGGAGCCATTGCGGGGGCGAGGGTTTGGATTCGGAATTTCCCATAACCAAACGGTCGGAAGAGAGGAAGATGGTGTCGCGGTGCCGCAATGTTTCCTGACGATGGGTAATTCGGTTAGAGCCAGACTCCTTGGTAACGGTACGGAGAGGGTATTGGACTCCGAGGGTGTCGGGAGGGAGCCAGATGGTTTCGCGCTCAAGGATGTGGATAGTGTCGAGGATGAGGGTGTGTGCGAGGATGGAGGTTGTGTCAGAAGCTTTCAGGGTCAGCCGGTGACGGGAGAGGGTTTCGTTGCGGAGTGATTGCCGTTGAGTGGTGCAACTGGGCAAGTTTATTAGCAACAGGGCAAGCGTCAGAGTGAGGACAAGAAGGGATTTGCTTGATGGCGAGTTGGAGGTCCTGGATTGTGTTGTTGAGGTCATTGACTTGGTTTTTAAGAGGTTGGACAATGAAATTATCGAAATTGTCAAGGAGGCGCTGTGCGTTGTCGATTTCGACGGACTTGGCGGAAGCCTTGGCCTTAGCCCTCGTGGAGTTGATGGTCAATAGGGAGACGAGAATGCCACTGGAGAGGATTGCGTTGAGGATGATTGATATGGTTTGTAACATAGGGTTTGTGGTTTTGGTTGTTGCGGTCAGAGCCTTTTTAGCCATTCTTGGACATTGAAGCAGGGGCATGATTTGGAGGGGTCAAGCTCGTTGTGGCCGAAGATTTTGATGTCGGGGAAAGAGTCTTTGAGCATTGAGACGAGTGTTACCAGGGAGTCGTTCTGCTCTGGGGTTAGCGTGTTCTTGGGTTTGCCGTGGCTGTCGAGGCCGCCGATGTAGCAGATACCGATGGAAGAGTCGTTGACGCCTTCGCAGTGTGCACCAGGCTTGTCGAGGGGGCGGCCATTCTCGATGGTTCCGTCAAGGTCGATGACGTAGTGGTATCCGATAGAGCGGAAGCCGCGTTTGCGATGCCAAACGTCGATGGTAGAGGCTTTTATGTCAACGCCCTCACGGGTAGCGGAGCAGTGGATGACGATTTTTTTAATGGTTCGTTTCATTTTTTTTGGGGTTGATGTTTTTTGGAAAGAATGCAGGGGCTTTGTGCAGCCCCTGCGGAGTGGAGAGGTTAGTCTTCGGCAGCAGCCTTGATTTGCGCAATCTGGTCGGCCATGATGAAGCCTTGGAGTGTGAGGTACTTGTCCTGGGCCTTGAATGCAGCCTCATAGGTTGCACGCTGTGTAGGGTTTGCCAAGAGGGTTGAGACGGTAGCGGCAGCCTGAGCGAGGATGGTCTGGTTGGCCAACTGGGTTGCGTTGAACGAGTGGACGCCACGGTTTGTCCAAACGAAATTCTTTCCGAACTTGACGTAGAAGACTTGGTCTTCCTTCTTGTTCAACTTGCCGGAGATGCTCTTCAAGAGCGAGATTGGTTTTGCGATAGCCATAGTTTTTAGGGTTTAATAGGTTAGAGAGAAATGTTATTGGTTGTAAGCCATTTGTTTACGTCGAAATATGGTTCAGAGATAGAGGGGTCGTAGTCAGGATGCAGTAGGGAGTTCGCCCCAGTGATTCGTGCCATTGGGTGTCGGATGGATAGGTTTCGGAGGAGAATGCGCAGGGAAGCCGCCTGGCAGTCGTTAAGGGTGTCGTGTGGCTCGTTGGTGTTGGGGAGGAGCCCACCGACGTAAGCGACGGAGATTGAGTTGCGAGAGAACCTGCCACAGTGTGCGCAGGGTTCGTGGTCGTGCCTGCCCTTGAGGATCTCGCCGTCGATGTTGATGACGTAGTGGTAGGGCATTGGGTCGGAGAGGAGTTGTGTTGAGTTCAGTCGCTCGATGTCCTGTAGGGACAGTGGGGAGTTGGATGGGGTGTTTGTTGCGTGGATGATGATTCGTTTTGTCATAAGGGGTGAGAGGATTGAAAGGGCCTCTACCCTATATATGGGGTTCATTTTTGAAAAGTGCAGGTTTTTGGCGTTAAATAATCTTAAGGTGCATTTTTTTGTTTTGGAGGGTTGGGAAGGGGTTGTTAGTCCGTACATCCTTCGGTGCTGCTCCGTTGGAGGTGTGTTTTTTTTTGCTTTTTGCCGTTAGCCGTTTGACATTGGTTTTGGGGGATGCGGCGTTAAGATTTATTAGCCAATTAACTCAATTAACTCAATTAACTCAATTAATTTTGGATATACCCTACCGATTTTGTAATACACGAATGGGTAACACATTATATATAATTAAATATATATATATAAATCTTTTTGTCTGCTTGTGCA
>JAKSNS010000002.1 GCA_024399545.1 Paludibacteraceae bacterium | reverse complement strand
ATTAACGATAGATTAACGATACATTAACGATAGATTAACGATACATTGACCTATCTCTTAACCAGAAACTCCTCAGCGACAGCCAAATCCTCTGGCGTGTCAATACCTATAGTCTCGACATTGGTTATTGCTGTCCTAATCGTCAAACCATTCTCCAACCACCTCAATTGCTCCAACGACTCAGCCAACTCCATAGGTGTCTGCTCCATCCTCGTAACATTCCCCAACACCTCACTCCTATAGGCGTAAATCCCCAAATGCTTGAAATACTGCCTTTTTATTGACCACTCCGCTTTATCCACTCCACGCAAATAAGGTATCACGCTGCGCGAAAAGTAAAGTGCCCTGCCGTCAGGGGCTTTTACGCATTTCACGCAATTAGGGTCAGCCAGCACCTCAAACGATGTCCCCCCCTCGTATGGTTTCAGCATAGTCGCAATATCCGTCCCCTCGTCGTTGAAACACTCCATCAGCCCCCTAATCTGCTCTGGTTGAATGAAAGGCTCGTCCCCTTGGATATTTATTACCACGTCCGCTGTCACACCCGATTTCTGATAAGCCTCCCAACAGCGGTCAGTACCCGATTTATGGTTTACCGAGGTCATCACCGCCACTCCTCCGAAGCTTTTGACTTCATCCATTATACGTTCGTCGTCCGTCGCAACCACGACATCGTCAAGCACTTTACGAGCCTGCTCATAAACACGTCTGATTACGCTTTTTCCACCAAGTTTCGCCAACGGCTTACCAGGGAACCTTGTCGAGGCATACCTCGCAGGAATTATTGCCATGAATTTCATTTCATCAAAGATTAGGTCTATTTTTATCATCCACCAAAATACAGAGGCCACACTTCCTCGATTCTCTTACCAAAATTATAGGCAAGCATAGGAGGAACGGCATTACCAATAACCTTATACGCCCTTGAAGGACTCACGTCATATTTGTCACTTTCTTGTTTACGTGACACGAAAGGATAATCAGGTGGGAATGTTTGAATCAGAGCGCATTCCCTTGGCGTCAGCCTACGTTCCTGCAATCCTTGTCCAAGTTCGTCGAAATGTTGTCCGCCATGTTCTTTTGACAATCTCCTGAACTCTATATTCCCATGATGTTCAGAACGAATGGTAGGGCCAAGTCCGTCAATGTTTATTTCAGTCTGCCCCTGACTACCATTCATTAAAAACTTAGCATGCGAATAACTCATTTGTGACAAATCCGATGACTCTTCAGGTTCTGGCAATTTGCCAAGGACGTCACGGCAAACCACAGGTTGTTTCAGACCATTCGCCTTAACCGTATATCCATGTGTCGCTTTTGGATAAGGGTTCAATGCGTCAGGGATTTCATCTTTTTGCAACGCCTCTGCAACCTCACCACGAAGTTCCGACTTTTTTATGCCAATGAAAATCACACGTTCGCGAGTCTCAGGCACTCCATAGTTACCTGCATGCATAACTTGCGGATTAAGAACGACATACCCATTCCCGTTTGCCGACGAAAAATCCCTTTGGATAATACTCTTCACTTCCCCCAAGCTCACAAGACCCTTCACATTCTCAGCGATGAACATTTTAGGCTGAACAATATCAATCACCTCTTTCATCCACATATACAATTGCCCTCTACTCTCGATTGTCGGCTCTGATGAACAACTCCTTGAACCATCGTGCGAGACTGTGGAATTAAAGCCTCTCCTTTTTCCCGCCACACTGAAGTCCTGGCAAGGGAAACCGCCCGTCACCACGTCAATCCCCTCAGGGAAAACCGCACGACCACCTTTATGCGCCTTAACCAAATCTACGATGCTTTCAAGATGGTAAATTTCAGGATTTACACCAAAACGTGACATATATTTTAGCCACGTCGTTTTTGCCTCACGCAAAATATCACATGCGAACACCGTCCGAAAACGATTTCTGCCAAGCAATACCCAATCCTCGTTGATTTTATCGCTCACCCAATCAGGATTGCCAACGGACTTTTTGTGACAGACGAAGTTACCTTCCAACCCAAGGTCCATGCCTCCACACCCCGAAAACAATGACAAAACCCTCAAGACACCTTTTCCCTGCCTTTCCGACTCTCCGTTTTTGACAAAAGAATCCAACTGAGACTCAGCAAAAAAATCACAACATTCTTTATATGGGTTTTTGAACAACTTCATTGCCTTAGGTGAGTTCAATTATTATCGGCACAGACCCCTCGCTTTCGTAATGATACCTATTGACGGCGGTCACTACGTATTTTCCTGGTTTATGATTTGTCAAATCCAGGCAGTTATCATGCACCATAGCCACAATCCTGCCCGTTTTTTTCAGGTCAACATCCTCATCCATACCAAATCTATAGACAATGTACCTCGAAATCGCAAGACCACCCTCAGCCTCTATTTTGTCCCAAAAAAGATACTGCCTAATACCCATAACCTCACATCTTACATTCTGTGGTGCCGCAGGCGCCACTCCACCCAAACCCTCGTTAGGAGGCACCAAGGCTGGATATTTATAGAATTTGCACGACAAACTGTCACATATTCCCTGAGGGTTTCTCAACATTGGCCGACATGAATAAAAAATATCACCACCCACATTATGGTATTTGTCGTTCATCCTCAACTGACGGCACAATTCGTTAGGTCTTTTCCACGCCTCGCCTTTGTTTATCTCCAACCCCGAGGCATACAAACCTATATAAAGGTTCTTGCCGAAACTGTTGTTGTTCCACCAATCTATCAGCACTTTGTAGTCAGCCACTTTCTTGCCGATTTCCCAATACAACTGCGGTGCGACATAGTCAATCCAACCTTTTTTCAACCACAACCTTACGTCGGCATACAAGTCATCGTAGTTGGTCGTCCCTGCCGTGGTATTACTTCCGCAAGCGTCACGGTTAAAGTTTCTCCACACACCAAAAGGCGAAATGCCAAACTCAACCCACGGTTTAATCCTCTTGATGGCCTGCCCAATCTCCAGTATGGCCATATTTACGTTGTTCCTACGCCAATCGTCTTTATTCGTGAATCCGCGGGGATAGTTTTTGAACGTCGTCTGGTCAGGGAACTCTTCTCCCGCAACGCGGTATGGGTAGAAGTAGTCGTCAAAATGCACTGCGTCAATGTCATAGCGGCGCACAATATCTTCAACGACAGAAGTCAGGTAATGCCTCGTCTCGTCATAACCGGGATTAAAATAGTATTTTCCCCCATATTTGACAAAAAGATATGGCTTCTGAAAAAACAAATGGTTGGAACTTAGCATACCCACGTCGCCGCCATTCAGCACACGGTATGGGTTTATCCAAATATGGACATCTATGTTGCGTTTATGCGCCTCGTAAATCACAAATGCCAAAGGGTCGTAGTAGGGTTCTGGTGGTCGATTCTGCTTGCCAGTCAGGTAATAAGACCAAGGCTCAATGTCTGATTTATAGAAAGCGTCTGATGTTGGGCGTACTTGGAAAATTACGGCGTTGAAGTGCATTGCCGCCAGTGAGTCAAGCAGCCACACCATCTCTTTTTTCTGTATGTCAGACGACAGCCCGAGGTTTGACGGCCAATCTATGTTCGCCACTGTAGCTATCCATGCTCCACGAAACTCGAATTTGCGCTGAGCAGCAACCAACAACGTCACCAATGACAGGATTATGACAACAACCGTTTTTCTCATTGTGGTTTCTTTGCCGTCAGCATACCCGTGCCATCACGATCCCTGACTTTTTTCACTTTATATGTGTAACCTATCGTGTAACTGAACGTAAACGAACTGCCGTCCGATTTTCCATAACCAGGTATGTACCAAGTGTATGCCTTTGTCTCCGCAGAAGTATGCACCGCTGTCCTGAACCTAAAAGCCCACCCCATCGTAAAACCTGCCGCCAGATTCATTCTCACTCCCGCCACAATCTCCAGCCAACCAGAATATACGAACGGCTTACTATATTCCGTAGTTGTCATCCCCCCCCAATATTCATCCCTGATTTCAACATTCTTATATTCGTAGTTCATAAAAGCCATACCGTACCTTGCACCGACATACGGGTAGCAATCCAGCAACCTCCGTTTTCCTGCTTTGTTTATTGGCCTTAAAATGCCGTAGTTAATACCAAACCGCAAGTAAGGTGCATTGGTCTTGTATGTTATGTTGCTGGCAAGTGTCTGTTCAACATCGCTGTACCCTATTTCTATCAAAGGGAAGAGCCTGTTGTACAAATTCAAGTCAAATGTCACCTCCGTACCATATACCTTGCCGAAAATCAGGTTCATAGCTGGTGTCAGCAAATCCACGTGCGCCGAAAATCCCTGAAATACCGGACGTTCGTAGTTAGGGTCAGCCTCTTTTTTTCGTACCACGACAGAATCCCTCTGAGCCACGGCGTCAAACACCATAACTAACATCGCCAATATGACCACCCATTTTCTCATCACTTGCGTACGTACACCTTCAAGTTGTTTACTTTCAGCCTATCCACATGCCCGTAAACCAGATTGACCGAGTCTATCATATTCACGCTGTACCTCACGTTTTTGACATCAAAGACCGACACGCAACCGCACTCCAACGAGACAAATTCCAACGCGCTTGAGTATTCCACCCACAAAGTATCTTCAACGAACATCGTGTCTCCTTCCTGCACTTTCATCTGCTCTATTAGGAACACCGATTGGCTGTCCATTTTGTTTAATGGCACCTCGAACCTTGAGTCTGTCTCCATGTCGTATAGCAAAGAGTCAATGCCAACTCCTCTTATAGTAGCGGTAGTCCTAAAATCCTGTTCCACATATCTCTCCTTGTCTTGGTCAAAGACCATTTTGTGCATCGTTATGCGGAACGATGAATCCATGCTTTCATAGCAAGTGTTGGACGACGAGCATGCACTCGCCACCACCATTATCATCACTGCTATGTATAATCTCGTTTTCAAGCGTTCTGCTCTCCTATTATCTCCCTGCGCATACGTGCCATCGCCAGGTCTATCGGTGTCTCGTCCGAAAATGCGAACATCTCCAGCATATTGCTTGCCAACTCCATAGCAGGTGCGCCGGGGCCGCATTTAGCAGCCGCCATGTTTATCAACTGGCAGATGCTCTCCCGTGAGTTCAGCACCAGCCCCCAAACCGCATGCGACACATAAACCTGCTGTCCCGCGTTATGCTCAAATTCGTCCCTGACAGCCTGCAGCAGCATCTGTTGCAACTGCTGTGCCGTCAGTCTGTCGAAGCTGAAGCGTGTCAGCATTGACTCTGGCTTAATCCTTTGCAGAAAAAGCGACATCCTCTCGTACGCCTGTAGCCTCAACGGCAGCACATGGTCTTTCTGCATCTTGAAAATCTCAAAATCCCTGCGTTTTGACTCCTGCCTGTAAATCTTGTCAATCACGAAATACACCCCAGCCAGCATAACCACCGAAGGTATTGTGTATCTGAGTATCTCCAAAAATATCTCCATATCAAATCTCCTCTGCCACCTGATAGTTATTCCTCTCAACGTTAGACCTCGACACCAACTCTCCGACATACCCTGCCATGAACATTTGCGTACCGAGAATCATCATTGTCAACGCAATATAAAAATATGGGGTATCTGTCACCAAAGGAGCCCTGACCCCTTGTGCCAAAGCCACAATCTTTATTGCTCCAACTACGATTATGGCAATCAGACCAATGAGGAACATCACGCTTCCCCAAAGCCCGAAAAAGTGCATCGGCTGCTTCCCGAACCTGTTCAGGAACGACAGCGACAGCAAATCCAGATACCCATGCACGAACCTGTCCAACCCGAATTTCGACTTTCCGAACTCACGCTTCCTGTGTTGCACCACCTTCTCGCCGATATTCCCGTAACCTGCGTTTTTTGCCAAATAAGGTATGTATCTGTGCATCTCGCCATAAACCTCTATATGCTTGACAACCTCGTTTTTATAAGCCTTCAGCCCGCAGTTCATATCGTGCAGTTTCAGCCCTGTCACCCTCCTTGCCGTGGCGTTATACAGTTTCGACGGCAGGTTTTTGGTCAATGCGTTGTCATAGCGTTTCTGCTTCCATCCTGACACCAGGTCATAACCCTCCTCCATAATCATGCGGTACAACTCAGGTACCTCGTCCGGCGAGTCCTGCAGGTCAGCGTCCATCGTTATAACCACGTCACCCTCAGCCTTTTTGAACCCGCAATACAAAGCCGGCGACTTGCCGTAGTTCCTCCTGAACCTTATCGCATGAACATGCTCCTCGTCTCTGGCTTTCAGATCCATAATCACCTTCCACGATTCATCCGTCGAACCGTCGTTCACAAAGATAATCTCGTGCGAAAAACCGTGTTCCGCCATCACCCTCTTTATCCATTCATAGAGTTTCGGCAATGACTCCGCCTCGTTGTACAGAGGCACTATAATCGAAATATCCATAGTCTTTTCTCTTTTTCTGTTTTTATTTCCCCCCCCCACTCTCTATTCTTCCATGTGGCGATAAGTCTCATCCCTTTTCACAATACCTGCTATCACCAACCCCAAAAGCACGCCAAGAAGGACATCGCCGAATATTGAATAAATTGCTATGTTTTCAGGCGTTATCACTTGTGGTATGGTTTTAATCACCTCCTGCATTTCCGCACCACCCAAATGTGCTTGTTCAAAAATGTCTTTCACCTGCCCAAGCAACCCCTGAAGGTAGTCGGGTCTTAACCATTTCAGGTAAATATACTTGCACACGCCAGCCACCATCGACGAGTAAAGGAATAGATTTACCACATACCACCACGCACGCCCATACGAAATCACCCCATCCAGCACGTTTTCCCTGCAACTTACCGTGGCTTTATAAGCAAAGAACACAATAATCACGTCCATTCCCAACGACAGGAATGAAGTTGTGTTATAGGTTGATAATACATATCTTAGCACAATAAGCACACCCAAAACCAACCCTTTCGACATTGCATGTCTGTTCACCTCTTGACCCATATTCACATACTTAAATAAAATCGGGCAAAGTTACGAATTTTTTCTCATACAACCAAATTTTTCGCACATTGTTTTTCCACCTATTCAACAAAAAAAGCGGGACTTGACTCACCAACCAAATCCCGCTTTTATTTTCATGCGAAATTTCACCTCCTACGAACCAATGCTTTTTTATGCGAAGGGGCATCGCCCAAAGTCTTGAAACTCGTCATTGCCATCTCACCCCAAATCGAGTCTGCATTCATACCTGCGGCCATAAACATATAGTCTGTCCCCGAATTAAGGTTTTCCCATACCCACTTATCTTCCTCGTAATACTCATAAACATACTCCTTGAGCATACGGAAAAGCGAGTCACTGGTCATTTGATCAGCTGTTTGGGCATCTATACCCTCATAATATGCGTGAATGTTGTCATACAAGCCTTTCTCGAAAACCAGATCCTTGAACATCATTGTCTGGTCATTAGGAGTCGCCGTCGTTGTTGCGCCCACGCCGGTTATATCCGTAACAGTCACGGTCACAACGCTCACGCCATGCCCACCACCAACTGAAGTGGTCACCGTGTCAGTATAAAGCACGCTCAATCCGCTGGTGTCTTTGGCGGTGACGTAAATCACATAAAGGCTGTTTGGAACCATCTCCTTCCATGTGTATGTGGCATTGGCTTCATATTTGATGCCCCATGCTTCCACAGTCTCCTCAATTGTCGCACCAGCAAATGGAGAGCCAATCCAAGGCTCAATGTCTTCTGGTTTTGATGCCAGGATGTAATATTCCACACAACCTTCATTCATTTCAAACGAGCAGGTGATAGTCGTAGGTGTCACATTGTCAACTTTGATGGTGACAAGACCCTTCTTAGGTTCTAGACCATCTACTGAAGGTTCAACAGGGTTTGAACTAGACGATTTACAACCTGACATTGCAAACGCACACAACAAACTAATAACTGTTATGCGCATAATAAGAATAAGTTTTGACATAACGTATTGCGATTAAAATATATTTCACACTCACATGGCGACACTTCGCCGAATGCGCCTGCAAAGATACGACAAATATTTCGTATGACAAAACATTTCGTCACTTTTTTGTCCGACAATTTTTCTCTTATAACATTTTGATATTTTCTCCCAAAGCATTTGTTCCCCTCCTTACCCACTTGATTTGTTATAAAACTCAATTTTGTATCAGACAAAACTCTGATGTTTAATAAAATATCTATATTTATAAAATCCCAATTACAAAAAAAACAAACTCAAAGAAAAATAAATCCTTAATCCCTTGCACATTTCAAAAATAATGACTACCTTTGCCCCCGTTAACAAAAGCGTTTTTGTTAATCAAAAAAGCCACGTCGAATGGGATATGTCTCATCGGGTGGGAGGTTGGGAAAGCGTTCTCAACCGCAGGATGAAAGACCTGCAAGACATATTAAAAGCGTTCATTTGACGTTTAGTTCTAACGATTCAAAACTTAGCAACTTTAGATTCTATTTAGGACTTAGCAGCATTGAATGCTTACGGGATGTATAATTATATCTCGCTACATTTCTTGTACAATGGTGCATATATGTGTCTTTGTGCTAATATAGTGTAGCTAGTTGTTATATATCGGCGTGGGCTTCGTGTTGTCAGTTTTAATAGAAGGGCAATGCTAAGGCCTTGAATCGTGGAATTGACAATAATGTAAGTTCCACGTTTTTTTTATGTCTTTATGACAACAACAAATGATGGCAGAATCAAATCATTATTCGTACATTAAGTGCAACAAATAGAACTAATTCGCAAAAGTTAAGTTATGCCAATGACAATAAAACAGATTGTATATATAAACATTATAAAACGCCCAATAGGATTCATAGGTGCATTTATTTCCATAATAATAATGAGTCCAATAATATTTGGAACAATGGTAGTTCTATTCTTTGCAAACAAAAATGGTTTCAAAGGAATCTTCTTTACTCAGAGTAGATCAGGAAAAAATGAGAAAACCTTTAAGGCAATCAAATTCAAGACAATGACAGATGAGAAAGATGCTAATGGCGAATTATTGCCAGATGCAGACAGACTTACAAAAATTGGAAAATTTATCCGTTCAACATCTATTGATGAACTTCCTCAACTATTAAATATTTTGAAAGGAGATATGGCATTTATTGGTCCAAGACCATTACTTGTTTTATATCTGCCATTGTACTCTGAAGAACAACATCATCGTCATGATGTTACGCCAGGAATGAGTGGATGGGCTCAGGTTAATGGACGTAATAACATCACTTGGACTAAGAAGTTTGAATATGATGTCTATTACGTCAAGCATATCGGATTAAAATTGGATATAATAGTGTTCTTTTTGACTATAAAGAAAGTGTTTTGCAGAGAAGATATCAACGAACAAGGACAAGCGACAATGGAGGCTTTTAATGGACACAATTAACTAATGAATATGAAAGATATAGCAATTTATGGTGCAGGTGGCTTCGGTCGTGAAGTAGCCTGCTTAATTAATCAAATCAATGATAAAGATCCAAAATGGAATATCATTGGATTCTTTGATGACGGGAAAGAAGTAGGTTTAAAAACCGAGTACGGAGATGTACTTGGTGATATTAAAACGTTGAATTCCTGGGACAAACCTTTGGATTTAGTGGTAGCAATAGGTAACCCGGTATATGTGAAATTGATTGTCGAGAATATCACGAATCCGCTTATTGATTTTCCAAACATTATTGCCCCAACAACGACATTTCTTGACAAAAGCAATGTGAGATTTGGAAAAGGGAATATCGTATGCAATGATTGTATGATTAGTTGCAATATCAAAATTAGTGATTTTAATATTTTTAATGGTCATATACCCGTAGGACACGATTGTATTATTGGTAACTATAACGTGATTATGCCATCTGTCAATATTTCAGGTGGTGTTGAAATTGGCGATTCAAACTTTTTTGGTGTGCAATCAGTAATTCTCCAATATATCAAGATTGGTAATAATGTACGCATCGGGGCAAATAGTGTGATGATGCGTAATGCAAAAGATGGATACCTTTATATGGGAAATCCAGCAATGAAAATGAAATTATAAAAAACATACAACTATGGACGAAAAACAATTCATTCAGTATTTTGCAGAACAGTTTGATGAAACTGACGCATCACAGTTGACTCTTGACACAAAGTTCCGTGACATTGACGAGTGGTCTTCTGTCATAGCACTTTCGGTTATGGCTATGTGTGCAGAAGAGTATGACGTTATCCTTTCTGCAAACGAAATGGAAAACGCCAACCGTATTTCTGATGTTTACAACATTGTGAAAGCAAAAACAAACAAGTAATTATGTACAATCCATATTCTCTTGATGGCAAGACCATACTCATAACAGGTGCTGCTTCTGGTATAGGCAAGGCTACAAGCATTGAGTGCTCGAAGGTTGGGGCAAAAGTTGTTGCTGTAGATCTTAATGCTGAAGGTCTTAATGCTTTGATGCCACAACTGGAAGGTGAAGGTCATATCTCTTTTGCCGGCAATCTTTGCGCTGAGGGGTTTTTGAAAGAACTTAGCGAACAAGTTCCTCCTCTTGATGGAGTGTTCCTTTGTGCTGGTGTATCTGACACAACTCCTGTGAAATTCATCACAGAAGAGAAGATTGACCGAGTTATGAGCGTTAACCTTGTTGCTCCAATCATGATGCTCAAGCAACTGCTCATAATGAAGAAAATCAACAAGGGTGGTTCTTTGGTATGGATGAGTTCTTACGGAGCAGAGAAGGTAGAGCCAGGGCTTGGAATATATGCTGCATCTAAATCCGCCGTCAATGGAATAATGAGGGCATACGCAAAAGAACTCATTGCACGCAAGATTCGCTCCAACTCTATCATGCCAATGATGATAAGAACGGAACTGTTGAGTACTCTCAACAACATTTCAGACAAAAATTGGGAGAAGCAAGAGGCTATGTATCCTCTGGGATTTGGTAGTCCTCTGGATGTTGCTTATGCAGCAATATATCTTTTCAGTGACGCAAGCCGCTGGATTACCGGCACTCAAATCAAGATGGATGGCGGTAGTAATTTGTAATTGTATGTCTTATGGCTAGAATAAAATACAAAGGTGTCACAATAAAGGCAATCAGTGCTTGTGTTCCTAAGAACATATCTAAGAACTCTGAACTTGGATATCTTATTCCAAAAGAGGAGATTGAGAAAACAATCAATTCAATTGGCATTGTTGAAAAAAGGTTTGTTGATGAGGACACAACTGCATCTGATCTCTGTTTCAAGGCTGCTAAGAAACTGATTGAGGATAACAACATTGACAGAAACTCCATTGACTTGGTTCTTTTCCTGAGTCAGTTGCCTGACTATAAAATTCCTGCTACTGCTCCTATTCTGCAACACAGATTGGGACTTCCAACTACAACGGCAGCTCTTGATTTGTCACTTGGTTGTTCTGGTTATGTTTATGCACTTTCGACTGCTATGGCATACGCCTCAATGGAAGGAATAAATCGTGTTTTGCTGCTCGTCGGTGAGACATTCTCCAAGTTCGTGAATAAAATGGATAAGGTGGATGCTCCACTTTATGGTGATGCGGGAACTGCGACTCTGGTGGATAAATCAGACACTGGTTTTGTCTCTGTTTTTGACCTCTACTCAGATGGTTCTGGCGAAAATGCCGTAAAAATTAAAGCTGGAGAAGGTCGTCACAAAACAACCGTTGAAAACCTGAAAGAACATACAGAAAAGGATGGAAGTATCCTCTCTGACAATGAAGTGTTTATGAATGGTATGGAAGTATTCAACTTTGTGATGAGGGTAGTGCCAAAGAGCATAAAGACGCTCTGCTCAGAAAACGATATTGTGCTTGACCAAGTTGGACATCTTGTACTCCATCAGGCTAACAAATTCATGACAGATTTCGTCTCAAAGAGAATCAAATATCCATTGGAAAGAGTACCTTACAGTCTGGACAAATTTGGCAATACAAGTTCTCCTTCAATTCCGTTGACTATCTCTTCTGAATTGTCAGATGCCAAGTTGACTGATGCAGTGATTTCAGGGTTTGGTGCCGGACTTTCGTGGGGAGTTGCACACATAAACCTTTCTGAATGCAAGGTTTCAGAAATAATCGATTATTGATATGCTCGAATCATTCAAATTCCATCATATCGGAGTTGCAGTAAAAAAAATATCTTCTACAGCAGCCATATATGTTGACGCTGGATACAAACAGTTAGAGACAATATTCGATCCAGAGCAGAACGTGAACATCTGCTGGTTGACCAAAGAAGGTATGCCTGTTGTAGAACTTCTTGAACCAGTCGATGAGACATCTCCTGTGAATAAGACTTTGGAAAAGAATGGAGTCGCACCATATCATACTTGCTATGTGGTTGACAATATCGAAGAAACTATTGCTCAGTTGCGAAGAATGAAGTATGTCATCGTAAGCAAACCAGTTGAGGCGTGCGCTATCCACAAATGCAAAGTGGCTTTTCTTTATAACAAAAACATTGGATTAATAGAGCTTGTAGAGGCTCCTGCAAATATATGAGCAAATTTGTTTTCCGCAATAACACCGTTGAGCGATTCTTCGGCAAAGAGTATTCTTTCAGTGGATATGACGACATCTCGCTGATTCCTCAAGATGCAGATATTTATGTGTGGTGGTATCAAGTGCCAATCAAATACGATCAACAGGTTCTTGCAGACGAAATTGGCGATTACGCACAGAAACTGAACTTCGTGTTGAGTCAGATTGAACCAACCAAGAGTTTCATCGCTTTGACAATGGATATTCTCTATTTCGTACCATTCACTGATGATGACTCAAGATTACAGCAGTCAGTTGCAAATTACAACAATGCGTTATATAATGCAGAGGCATCATATAATAACGTGAAAGTCATTGACATTACTGAGTTCACTCGCAATTATACTGCCGCTGATTTGTTCGATTGGAAGTTCTACTTCGTCAGCCAGATGGGAATGAATCCTAAACTTAACAAAGAGTTTAAGGTTTGGTGGGAAAGAAAACTGTCATCCATTGCGTTGAAACGCAAGAAATGTCTCGTCCTCGATTTGGACAACACTCTTTGGGGAGGAATCCTTGGCGAAGACGGTATTGAGGGAATCAAGATTGGAGGGGATTATCCTGGAAAAGCTTTCTTATATTGGCAAAAGGCATTGTTAGGGTTGTCTCGTTCTGGAGTGATTCTTACTATATGTTCAAAGAACAACGAGCATGATGTACTTGAAGCCTGGGAGAATAATCCATTTATGGTACTACGCCAAGAGCATTTTGCCGCTTATAGAATTAATTGGACAGACAAAGCGACAAATATCAAAGCATTGGCGGATGAACTGAATTTAGGGTTGGACAGTTTTGTCTTTGTGGATGATAATCCAACTGAACGAGAACTGGTTAAACAGATGCTCCCAATGGTAAGTGTCCCTGATTTTCCAAAGCAGCCATACGAATTGCCTGTATTCTTCAAATCATTGGTAGAGCAGTATTTCAAAGTCTATTCAATCACAGACGAAGACAAGAAGAAAACCGAACAATACAAAGCCAATGCAGCACGTGCTAAAGCTGCTGCCTCGTTCACTGATTTTGCTTCATTCCTTGAATCTTTGCACATCCAAATAGGTGTTGAAGCAGCCAATGAATTCAATATCCAACGCATTGCTCAGATGACTCAGAAGACAAACCAATTCAACCTCACTACCCATCGTTATACAGATGCGGATGTCCGTAGGTTTTTGGATGAAAGATGGAAAATATGGTGTATATCTGTAGCAGATAAATTTGGCGACAATGGTATCACTGGTACTATAATAGTTAAACCTTTAGATTCTGAAAGATGTGAGATTGACACGTTCCTTTTGAGTTGTCGCATCCTGGGGAAAGGCATAGAGATTGCTTTCATTAAACGAATCTTATCTCTCCTTGAATCATCTGGTTTCAAGACCATTACAGCAAATTTCATTCCTACAGCAAAGAACACACAGGTTAGAGGGTTTTGGGATAAAGTTGGTTTCAAATGCATCTCGGAAACAGAAGATGGCTCTCGTAACTACGAACTATCTCTTACAGACACAGATTTGAGTATTGAGAACTATTACCACATAACAATCAAATAAATAAGAATATGGAAGAAAAAGTACTACAGATAATCAAAGAGACTTTCGAACTTGCAACAGTTGACAAAACATGCAGTCAAAAGACTTGCGAAGCCTGGGATTCAATGGGACAACTAAACCTTGTTGCAGAATTGGAAGATGCTTTCGAAATCTCACTCGAACCAGAAGAGATTGGCCAAATGACATCGTATGATGATGTAATTAGGATATTGAAAGAGAAAATGTAAGGTGGCTTTTTTCGATTTCACAGTTCAAATCAGTAGAACTGGTTAATCACTAAATTGCCAAAAAACATTTTTTCAGGAAAAGACAATTTTGTGGGCGCAATCATTTGAGTACGCTGACAACAAAAACAGGAATATGTCTATGTTTATAGGACGATGTCTATCTTATTAGGAAAATAATCAATAATTTATCTACTCTTTCAGGAAAAGACACAGTGTAGAGCAAATTTCTAATTGTAACCGTTTAATTGTAACCCACTACCTAACCCTCTGTCTATCAATATTCATTCTTCCCAAATCTGCCAAAAATCAATTGTAACTAATTGTAACCAATTGTAACCGCTCAGCTCACATAAAATATGCAAAATATTGTAAACTCCAAAAACGACTTTTCCAAATTAACATAAGTTGCGTAAAACTTAACCACCCTTAAAAAAGACGTAGCCCAAACGAACCCCTGACCTAACTACAACTTAGTCCAAATCCAAAAAATCACGATTTGAAATGTTAAATTTTACACCTCTGATTTTTCCTCCGACACGTTTTTCTACTATTTTTCCTTCATTTTTGCCTGACTTTTCATCATATCTTTTTCAGGGTTACAATTGGTTACAATTAGTTACAATTGATTTTTGGCATTTTTGCCACACTCCGCTATTGTCTCACAGACATTTAGCCTCTCGGTTACAATTAAACGGTTACAATTAGAAATCTCCTATACCACCCCTCAGCCTGTCATAGAACTCTACGGTTTACCATGCAACACAAGCACCCTGAAAGGGCAGCGAGTCCATAGTCCAGGACAACACCCTGGGTAACAAACAAATAGCAAACACGCCCTATAGGGGCAAAAGTACTATTATATCACTAATTACAATCTATTACCGACTTTTCGGACGGACTCTCCTTTGAAGAAATACAATTTTTTGAGACAAAAACCTTGCCAGTCTCTATATAAAAATCGGCAGAGCCCAGGACAGGGCGCAAGCCCTGTCAAAGCATACCAATATCAAAAATACACATTTCTGTGGCGTGCGCCAGCTAAGCCATCCCGCTAATGCAATCCCCTAGAACTTCTAAAACATATAGAAAAGCGCAGCGTTCTATGGGAACTATGACTCTATAACAATTCTTTTGCTGAGATGCACCTTGCTAACCGCTTAGGCAAACTTACCCACACGAAACGTTATAGTGCCTTCTGAATCATCCCTACTGTCTCCCCGTGGTCGGTAAGGTCGTGCGAAAGCCGTGCCGCGCAGAAATTAGGCCCGCACATAGTGCAAAACCTCCCATCCGTATGCCCAGCCTCACGGTAATACCTCTCCGCCAGCTCAGGGTCCAACGAAAGCACGAACTGATCCTTCCACCGAAACTCATAACGGGCCTTCGACAAAGCATTGTCACGTATCTCCGCACCTGGATACCCCTTGGCAATATCCGCCGCATGAGCCGCAATCTTGTAGGCTATTATTCCCGTGCGGACATCCTCGCGTTTCGGCAATGCCAGATGCTCCTTCGGCGTAACATAACACAGCATCGCCGTGCCGTACCAACCAATTTGCGCAGCACCTATGGCAGACGTAATATGGTCATAACCAGGCGCAATATCCGTCACAATAGGACCAAGTGTATAAAAAGGCACTCCATGGCACTTCTCCAACTGACGCTCCATATTCTCCCTGATTTTATGCATAGGCACATGTCCTGGGCCCTCAATGAAAACCTGCACATCCCTCGCCCACGCACGCTCCACAAGGTCACCCATCGTGTCGAGTTCCGCAAACTGCGCCGCATCATTCGCATCATACACCGAACCTGGACGCAAACCGTCACCCAACGAAAGAGCCGTATCATACCTCGCCACAATATCGCAGATGTCATCAAAATGCTCATAGACAAACGACTCACGGTTATGAACGAGACACCACTTCGAGATTATGCTGCCGCCACGGCTGACAATCCCCGTCAGACGTTTTTCCGCCAGTCTGACATTCTTCAGCCGTATCCCCGCATGTATCGTGAAATAGTCAACCCCCTGTTCGCATTGCTCCACAAGCGTCTCACGGAAAACCTCCCACGACAGCTTTCCAATATCGCCGCCCACCTTCTCCAACGCCTGATAAATAGGCACCGTACCTACAGGAACAGGGCAATTACGCACAATCCACTCACGCGTCTCATGTATATTGCTGCCCGTCGAAAGGTCCATCAACGTGTCGCCTCCCCATCTGCAACTCCATATTGCCTTATCCACCTCCTCCTCAATTCCCGAACTTGTGGCAGAGTTACCTATATTCGTATTGATTTTCACGGCAAAACTTCTACCTATAATCATAGGCTCACTCTCTGGATGAAGACGATTCGCAGGAATCACCGCACGCCCGGCAGCCACCTCTTCACGCACGAACTCCGGCGTTATGTACGACCCTACACCCATCGACTCACGTATTGCCACATACTCCATCTCAGGGGTTATTATCCCCGCCTTTGCGGCAGACAGCTGCGTTTTCACGTCACGCAACGGCCACTGGCCACGGACTCTCGGCAACCCTTTCTTAGGGTCAGTCGTCACGTTTTCATCACCGTACGGACCACTTGTGTCATAAATCAACACAGTTTCACCATTGGTCAATACCGCTTTCTGCATCCCCACTCTCAGGTCAGGGAAGATTGTGCCACGCATATAATGCTTCTCGCGATGGGCACACATTGTTTTTTGCTGTTTCATATTAGCGTAGAATAAAAAAGGACACCCGTCGGATTATCTTAAAACCAACGGGTGTCCTTCTATTGTCGAACTTAAACATCATCCCTGCGGCAGCATTACCTGCATCAGGTTCAATGGGTATATTCTCAGCCTTACGCCAGATTATCTCTTGGCAAAAGCACCCCGTGATTTCAAAAAAGTCACCACCCGGAACTTCGGACGGTGACTCCTTTGAGCCTCTTGTCGGATTCGAACCAACGACCCCGAGATTACAAATCACGTGCTCTGGCCAGCTGAGCTAAAGAGGCGAATGAGTAAGCGATCTACATCGCACCGCTACGACCTTCTACCCTTGCTTCGGTCAAGACCTGGGGGAGTTCAAAGGGAGCTGGTCGTGTAGGACTTACTCGGCTGCAAAGGTACGACTTTTTTCCGCATCTGCAAGCGTTTTTCCCGAAAAAATTTTCACCATCCTTCAACACTCGCCCCATCAGAACATTACAAACAAAAAAACCGCCGTAAAAGCTACTAAAACCTCACGGCGGATACATCGTCACTCAGGAAAATCAGTTGCGGAACGCCAGTTTTTCGTCATCGACCGTGACAATTATTGGCTTTTCACGGTCAACCAGTCCTGCAATCATATCCTTCGACAACTGGTTGAGAACCCTGTTCTGAAGCACCCTCTTCACAGGCCTTGCGCCATATTGTGGGTCGTAACCTTCGTCCGCCAGCATGTCGATTGCCGCTTCGTCTGCCGTGAATTGTATGCCGTTTCCTGCCAACATCCGGCTGACCAAACCCACCTGCAACCTGACAATCTCCTTAATTTCCTCTCTGTTCAACGGCGTGAACATTATCGTCTCGTCTATCCTGTTCAGGAACTCAGGTTTCACCGATTGCCTCAGCAACTCCATAACCTCGTTTCTTGTCTTCTCTATCACCTCACCGTTCTCCATATTCTGCCTTATCAGTTGTGACCCAAGGTTCGAGGTCATTATTATTATTGTGTTCTTGAAGTTCACTGTCCTGCCTTTGTTGTCAGTCAACCGTCCGTCGTCCAGCACTTGCAGCAACACGTTGAACACATCAGGGTGCGCTTTCTCAATTTCGTCAAACAGCACCACTGAATAAGGTTTCCTCCTGATTGCCTCTGTCAACTGCCCTCCTTCGTCATAACCAACATACCCCGGAGGCGCTCCAATCAGTCTTGTCGCGCTGAATTTCTCTTGATACTCGGACATGTCAATCCTCGTTATCATATTCTCGTCGTCAAACAGATAGTCCGCCAACGCTTTTGCCAACTCAGTCTTGCCCACGCCTGTCGTCCCTAAGAATATGAATGACCCGATAGGTCTCTTAGGGTCCTGCAAACCCGCACGGCTTCTCCTGATAGCATTGCTCACGGCGGTTATAGCTTCGTTCTGTCCTACCACACGTTTGTGCAACTCCTCCTCAAGGTTCAGCAGTTTCTCACGCTCCGAGGTTGCCATTTTCCTCACTGGAATACCTGTCCATTTCGACACAACTTCGGCTATGTCTTCTGCGTCAACCTCCTGTTTGATAAGCATCTCCTGACCACGGGTCTTCAGCCTCTCGGTCGCTTCGTCAATCTGTTTCTGAAGCTCCGCCAGCTTGCCATAACGTATCTCAGCCACTTTCCCGTAGTCACCCTCTCTCTCTGCCCTGTCAGCCTCGAATTTCAGCCTCTCTATCTGTTCTTTGTTTTTCTGAACAATCTCCACCTCAGCCTTTTCCTCTTTCCATCTACGCTCAATCTCACTCTGCTGACCACGCAAAACCTCCAACTCACCATCTATCTGCTTCAGTTTCTCTTTGTCGTTCTCTCTTTTTATGGCAGCACGTTCAATTTCCAACTGCTTGATATTCCTGTTTATAGTGTCCAACTCTTCAGGCACAGAGTCCATCTCAAGCCTCAGTCTTGCCGCAGCTTCGTCCATCAGGTCAATGGCTTTGTCAGGCAGAAACCTGTCTGTTATATATCTGTCCGACAATTGCACAGCGGCAATTATAGCGTCGTCCTGAATCCTCACTTTGTGGTGGTTCTCATACCTTTCTTTCAGTCCACGAAGTATCGAAATCGTAGCAGCCACGTCTGGTTCTTCAACCATGACAGTCTGAAACCTACGTTCCAATGCCTTGTCAGTCTCGAAGTATTTCTGGTATTCGTCCAATGTCGTTGCGCCTATTGCCCGCAGTTCCCCACGCGCCAAAGCAGGTTTCAGAATATTTGCAGCGTCCATCGCGCCACCGCTTTTTCCTGCACCAACCAATGTGTGAATCTCGTCAATGAACAGTATTATCTCACCGTCCGATTTCACAACCTCGTTTATTACCCCCTTGAGCCTCTCCTCAAACTCGCCTTGATATTTCGCACCTGCTATCAATGCACCCATATCCAACGAGTATATCTGCTTGCTTTTCAGGTTCTCAGGCACGTCCCCTCGCTCAATTCTATGCGCAAGCCCCTCAGCAATGGCAGTCTTTCCCGTACCTGGTTCACCTATCAGTATAGGGTTGTTTTTCGTCCTTCTTGAGAGTATCTGCAACACTCTCCTGATTTCCTCGTCCCTGCCAATCACAGGGTCAAGTTTACCGTTTCTCGCCCTCTCATTCAGGTTAATGGCGTAACGGTCCAAGTTCTCGCATTTCATGTTGTTTTCTTTGTTGTTCATGGTATCATTATTTATTGATTCAATTCTAATTCCGAGATATTGAAAAATCGAAAAAGCAACTATAACTCAATCAACAACCATTCCTTTTACAAAAAATCCTCTTATTGTGACAAATTGTCACACCTATACCCTTTCTTATTCCAAAAATAATCTTTACCTTTGCACCTGTCATGGTTCAGCGACTATCTTTTCGGTATATCGCTGAGTAATAGGGAATCGGGTGAAACTCCCGGACAGTCCCGCTGCTGTGATTCCTACAAAAAACGTCTTTCGGATGTTCATTCACTTTGCCACTGCTACGGCTAACCCCGTAGTGGGAAGGCGCAAAAGTCCGACCGACGGGGATAAGTCAGAAGACCTGCCATCGACACATTATTTTGTTTTACGTACCTCGAGGAAAGGTGCCCAAAACTCTCTCTAATGCTCCAACGCACTCTGCTTGTCCTGTGGTCCATCTTGTGGACTCTGCTGCCGTCTTCAGCAGCATCTTTCTCTGCCGCTTCTGATACTCTCAGAGGTGATTCGGTACGCCATCTCGACGAGGTGGTCGTCACCGCCGACGGACACTCGCAGTCTGCTTTCTCATCCTCGCCTCGCCAGATTAAGGCACGTATTGACATCGAGCAACTTCCTGCCATTCAAGTCTCTGATGTCCTCAAGTTTCTCTCTGGCGTGAATATCAAGGATTATGGCGGCATTGGCGGTCTAAAAACTGTCTCGGTGCGTTCTCTCGGTGCTGCCCACACTGGTGTCGCCTATGATGGCATCTCTGTTGCTGACGGTCAAAACGGACAGATTGACATTGGGCGCTTTTCCCTCGACAACGTAGGCACAATCGAACTCTCTAACGGCCAGGACGACAGAATTTTCGTCCCTGCCCGCCAACTTGCCTCTGCCGCCCTTATCACTATCCGCACCACCAAACCAACTTTCCGTTCACGTCCCCTCAATGGCTCTATTTCTATGAAGGGCGGCTCGTTCACTACTCTCAATCCTTCTCTCTCTCTTGCAGGACGTTTCAACGACCGCCTTTCCCTTGCTTTCAATGTCGATTACCTCTATTCAAAGGGCGATTATCCTTATATGCTCAATTACGGCACATCTTCAAACGACAGTTCCTCCACCGAACGTCGCCGCAATTCCGATGTCCGCAATCTTCACACCGAGGTTACTCTTTTCGGCGAAGATTCCATACAATCCGGCTACCTGAAACTCTATGTCTATAACTCCGAACGTGGTCTCCCCGGTGCTACAATCTTCTATAACACAACTTCTTTTTCCAGTCAGCGCATCAATGACCGCAACGTTTTCATCCAAGGGCATTTCGAGCGTGAACTCCACCCAAAATGGCGTTTTCAACTGAATGCCAAGTATAATTACGATTACACACACTATAAAGACACCTCTTATCTTGGCTCTTTGGGCTACGAGGAGAATTATTACCGCCAACATGAGTATTATCTGAATGTAGCCGCGCTTTTCCGCCCAATCACCAACCTTGCCCTCTCTCTTTCCACGGACGGCATAATCAGCACTCTTGACGCTGACCTCTATGATTTTGCCCGCCCGACACGCTATCAGTCTCTCACCGCTTTTGCCCTCAAGTACCACAACAACTGGCTGACTCTGATTGGTTCCGCCCTCTTTAATGTCGTCAGCGACCACACCCGCGACAGTTCAAAGCCTCAAAACCGTTTTCGCTGCTCTCCATACTTTTCCGCCTCGTTCAGACCTGTTGCGAAAGCCGATTTCTTCCTCCGTCTCTACTACAAGAACATCTACCGTCTCCCTACTTTCAACGACCTCTATTACGGGCGTGTGGGCAATCGTGACTTGAAACCAGAGACTACTGACCAAATCAATTTAGGCCTCGCTTACACTGCGCCTTCCGTCTCTTTCCTTCGTTCTCTGACGATTACCGCTGATGTTTATCAGAATTTCGTGCAGGACAAGATTGTGGCTTATCCAACAAAGAATATCTTCACTTGGACTATGCTAAATTACGGCAAGGTCTCAATCTCAGGTCTTGACCTCGCTTTTGACTTGGATATAGAGTTTTACAAGAATTTCCACCTGCTTCTTGCCGCCTCTTATACTTATAATTACGCTATAAACATAACCGACCGCGAGTCTCCTGACTACAAGCATCAGATTCCCTATACCCCACGCATTTCTGGTTCTTGCAATGCCGCCGTCCGCACACCTTACATAAACGTCGCTTACTCACTCGTCTGGTCTGGCGCACGTTACGCCGTCAATCAAAATTATGCCGAAAATCGTCTTCCCGGCTACTACGACCACTCTCTTTCATTCTCACACGATTTTCGCTTCAGGAATGACCATTGCCTCTCTTTGGTTTTTGACATAATGAACCTAACCAATGACAATTATGCCGTTGTTCGCTATTTTCCAATGCCTGGCCGCCAGTTCCGCGGCACTATAAAATACACATTCTGATAACGATGAAAGCAATCTACCAAATAATCTTTATTCTAACCATCTTGCTAACCTCCTGCGAGATGCAAAACAAGCCACGCCCCGAACAACCCCTAACCCCATCATCTTCAAGGCTATTGATTCTTTCCGAAGGTCTCTACAATATGAACAACTCCACCCTTACTTACGCTGATTTGTCAACCAACACTTTCGACTATAATATTTTCAATACCCTCAACCACCGTGGTTTGGGCGACACCGCCAACGACATGAAACGCTACGGCAACAAAATCTACATCGTCGTTGACATCTCCTCGGTTATAGAAGTTATCGACGCTCACACCCTCCTCTCCGTCGCACAGATTCCACTGCAAAACGTCTCAGGCAACGCCCGCCAACCACGCCACATTGTCTTCAACGGCTCTTTTGCCTACGTCTCCTGTTTTGACGGCTCTATTGTCGAGATCGACACACTTTCCCTGCAAGTCACCCGCACGACCACCGCTGGCCGTAATCCCGACCACCTTACAATAGCCAACAACAAACTCTATGTCTCTAATTCTGGCGGACTTGACTACCCATATTACGATGCTACAGTCTCAGTGATAGACATCCCTACGATGACAGAGCTCCGTCAAATCCCCGTAGGTATTAACCCTGGTTGCATTGCTACTTCCGAGCAAGGAGATGTCTATGTTGTCTCGCGTGGTGATTATGGACTTAATGACTATTCACTCCACAAAATCGACACTGAAATCGACACTGTCATCCGTTCTTTCTATGACATAAATCCCCTCAATTTCGACATATCAGGCAACACTATTTATATGTATAATTACAACTACTCTACGTCAAAATATTGGGTAAAAACCTTCGATTGTCTCACTGACCGCATTCTCCAAGAAAACATTCTTGACCCTTCCGTCACTTTCACCACACCTTACTCCATCCATTATGACGCCTCATCTGGTGAATTATTCATCACCGACGCACGCAGTTACGTTCTCTTCGGCGACCTCTACTGTTTCCTCCCCGACGGCACATTGAACTACAAGCTATCCGAAATTGGTCTTAACCCCTCCTCTATAATCTTTTTATACAACTAACTGACAGCATTTATGTCAGTTCCTGCTTTGTGACAAAACAAAAACAATAATACTCTCTATGAAAAAAACAATTATCTCCTTAGCGATTCTTTCGCTCGTTTCTTGCTCCAAAACCAACACCACCGAGCCTGAAATCCCATCAACAACCGTCGTCACCTTCGACGATGCCTCACTTGATTCCACAGGTAATTTCTACACCTCCCCCTACACCTCTGGGATAATCTCCCTGAGCAATAACTATGATGAAGAATATGCCTACTGGGAAGGTTTCGCAATCTCCAACAACACCGACACAATCGAAGGCTCTTACCTCAACCAATACTCCGTAATTTCAGGCAACGCCCACTCTGGCAGCAATTTCGCCGTGGCATACGCTGGTTTTTCCATCCCTACTGAAATCGTCAGCGACAGCGACATTACCCCCGTCCGACTCTTTATCAACAACACAACCTACGTCTATAAGACAATCCTAAATGGCAATAGCTTCAGCCGTGCCTTCACCGATGGCGACTACTACAGCGTCACCTTCACCGGAATCTCCTCCACTGGCGACACCACAGGCACGGTCACAACCTACCTTGCCGATTTCCGCAATGGCAATCACTACATTGCCGACACTTGGAACGAAGTCTCACTCCTTCCCCTCGGCATCTGCCGCCGCATAGTCCTAACCTTCTACTCAACCGACACAGGCGATTTCGGCATCAACACCCCATGTTACGCCACTATCGATGACTTTGAGTACATAAGGCAATGACCTGCCTCCAACGATAGATTAACGATACATTAACGTATGATTAACGATACATTAACGATACATTAACGTATGATTAACGATACATTAACGATACATTAACGATAGATTAACGATAGATTGACCTATTAACAACCACAAAACTTATATGAAACTAATTGTCCTACTTTCTGTAATAATCCTCTCCTACGACCCTGCACCAGGTCAGTTCATAAACATCCTGCCAACTGTCACCGACAACCCTGCTGCCGCTGCACAATCCGCCCTCGATCGTGGCATGCTCGTCTCTCTTGGTGCCGCAGGTGGCTCACTGACAGCCGCTTTTGCCGAACCTGTCGCCAATACCCACGATTACGAAATCGCCATCTTCGGCAATGCCTTCTCGGCATCTGCCGAACCTGGCATCATCTACGTCTCTAAAGACATCAACCACAACAACCTACCCGACGACCCTTGGTACGAAATCGCAGGCAGCGAATACGCCAACACCACTCACAACTACACTATAACATACTACCGTCCAACCAATGACACCTCCGACATTCCTTACCAGGATTCCGAAGGCAACACAGGCGTCATCCCCCACAACACCTACCACCCTCAACCATACTTCCCCTCATGGCTCACCTCAGACCAAATAACCTTACACGGCTCACTCCTCCCCTCAAACGCCACCACAGAAAACGGAATTGTCGTCTTCCAACCTTACGACTACGGCTATGCGGACAACCATCAAAACTCTGACACCCTAGCTTGTTCAATCAAGATTGACTGGGCTGTTGATTCTCTTGGCAACACAGCCGACCTCGACACCGTACATTTCATCCGCATACAGACAGGAGTCCTCTACACAAGCTCCCTTCAGACAGGCGAACAAAGCACCGAAATCTCTGCCATAAACACTATCCACGAACCAAACGCCCTCGACAACTCCTTCATAACCACCGACGCACCAATATTCACAACCACCGAAATCCTCTTTCCACAGCCACTGCAACACCCAGCACGAATCTATACCATCACTGGTCAATATGTCGCCACAATCCCCATTGGCACAGGACAATACGCAACAACAACATTACCGAGAAACATCACCTACCTTCTCCGCACGGAAAACGCAACATACAGATTCAGACACTGAAATTTCATACCAGATATAGAAAAAAAAAGCACAACAGAAAAAAACCACAAAATAATTTGGTCAAACCGATTTTTTATCGTAACTTCGCGGTTTGAAAAAACATATACATTATATGAAAAAGATTTTGACACTCATCGTTGTGGTACTATGTTGTGGCCACATCTTCGCACAATCCGAAACAACTGATTCATCGCAAGTTAGGAAACAAGGTTACGGGTTCTACAAAAACTATAGCCACTGGTCTTTAGCTGTCAGCGGCGGTTTCAACCTTCTTATGGGAGAAAGGGATATGGCTCCTGGCATTGTCGGAGTCAAGAACTACAAAGAGTCTTTCTTAGGGGAATTCAACTTTGAAGCAGAATATGGTATTAACCCAATTTGGGGTATCGCCCTCAACTATGCCTACGTCCCAATAGCTAAAGGTGCTATCTTCCTCCTTGATGAAAACAACAACGCCATCTATGCTGACGACCATGGGCAAGGACATCAAGTCTATGCTTTGCTTGACATTAACCTGCTCAACCTCTTCAGCCGTTATCGCAAACATACCGAATGGGGTTGGTACGGCGGCATAGGTATCGGTGCTTTTATGTACAACACATGCAAAGAATTCATCACTGACGGAGAAGGAAAGTGGAGTGCAACACCTATGATACCAATCGAGACACGTGTGGAATATAGTCCTATCAGTAGCGTCAGCTTTTTCCTGAAAGCAACATTAGGCATATACCTCAGCGATGCTGTTAACGTTTACCCCGATAGAGCATTAAACGATTGGAACCTTTACGGCGGTCTTGGTTTGCGTTGGAACATCAATGCGACAAAGAAACCTCATGTCCGCGTGACCGACGTAGCGACATACCAGAACACCGCAATGGAAAACGGCAACAACAACGGCATTGACACCGCCGCACAGAACAAGATTAAAGACCTCGAAAAACAACTCAAGGATATGCAAGACCAAATGGGTAAAATTGGTCAAGACAACGACAAAAACAAAGACGACATTGACAGGCTCAAGAGAAATGCTGACAAAAACAAAGACGATATCCGCGAGCTCCGCGACAGGCTTGATACCGTCAAACAGCATACAAACATCAACACAGAGTTCTCTGACAATTCCGTTTACTTCAAGCACAACTCTTGGAAGTTGTCCGACAAAGCATTGGCTGTCATAGAAAAAGTTGCGCGCATAATGAAACAATACCCAGATTTGCAACTCGAAATCACTTCATTCTGTAGCAAGATTGGTAGTGAAGGAGACAATGTCATTGTAGGCGAAAACCGTATAAAAGTTGTCGTTGATATTCTGGTCGAAAAATACAATATAGACCGGTCGAGAATCTCAGGCAACTATACCGGACAGGTGTTCAAAGGTCTCAGCAGCGAAAACAGACGTTGCGACCTCAAGCTCAGATAACAATCGGCAAAAACGAAATTAAAGCCGTCGTTGCATACGTCATAGCAACGACGGCTTTTTGCAAAGAAACAACAATATGAAAATCAAAATATTAGCAATCCTTGCGTTTTTGACCATATACATTCCAATCTATAGTCAAGAAGAATTCAAGGTAATGACATACAACATACGCAACTCGAATGCCAAGGACGGGGATAATTCCTGGGACAACAGACGAGAAGCGACAATCCGTATGATTGAAAGCAACAAACCTGACATCATCGGAATGCAAGAATTATGCCCAGACCAAGAAATGTTTCTTGATTCCGCCCTTACTGTTTACAATCATATTGGCATTGGAAGGGAAGACGGCAAGCACGAAGGTGAGATAATGGCGATATTCTACGACACTACCAAGCTTGGAATGAAGTGTTGGGGAACATTCTGGCTTTCCGAAACCCCAGACAAACCTTCCAAAGGATGGGACGCCGCTTGCAAAAGGACTTGCACATGGGCTGTTATGTTCGACAAAAAGAATGGAATACAGTTCTTATTCTACAACACGCACCTTGACCATGTTGGCAAAAAAGCACGCCAAATGGAGGTTCAACAGATAGCAGACAGCATAAAAACAATGAGCGAAAGGATTGGGATTGGTAAGGTTTTCATGACAGGAGATTTCAACACATCTGCACACAACAATATTTTCGAACCACTGAAAAAAGTATTGGTCGAAGCACGTGAAGTCAGCCCTCTCACTGACCGTGGTTATACTTATAACGGTTTTGGAAAAGTGAACCCTGACAACGTTTCACACCATCTTGACAGCAACGGCAACTCTGACAACGAAGTGGCAATTGACCACATATTCTTCAAAGGGGCTAAGGCTACTGAATTTCGTGTACTACGTGAAGGCTACGGTGTAAAATACGTTTCAGACCATTTCCCTGTCATAGGAATATTTCAGTGATGGGAAAACCCTAACCACGTTTGAAAGCCTCAATCGCCTCATAGCAGATAAGGCCAAGGCGGTCGAATTTATCGGCAGTCGCACGATTCCGGTCTTCAGCACGCTGCCAGAAAAGACGGTTGTCGTCCCCCATAAAAGGTGCTGACTCCATCTGCGAATGATGTCTGAGAATAGCATTGCGTTTTTCAAGCAACTCGTCAGGGCTCATAGGAACAGCCATATCTATTTCAGACCAATCATATTCAGCCCAAGCCCCACGATAAAACCAAACTACGCAATTTTCAAGCCAGTTAGCCTGCTCCTTACGGAATTGGTCAAGGACATGAAGAACGGCAGAAGTGCATTTTTCATGAGTACCATGAGGATCGGCAAGGTCGCCAGCCATATATATCTGATGCGGGTGTATAGAGTCTAAAAGTGAATAGATAATGCTGTAATCAACCTCCGAAAGTGGAAGTTTCTCCACTGCCCCACTCTCGTAAAAAGGCATCTCAAGGAAATGGATATTGCGCTCCTTAACGCCATTATACGCACAAGCCAGACACGCCTCGTTCTTACGGATATCCGTCTTAATCTTCAATGTATATTCATTGTTGTCAAGCGGAGTGCCACTTCCAAGGACAAAAGACTTCACGCCATCAGCGAAATCAATGTAATCAGGGTTGACAAGGCCGTCGAAAGTGTTCGAAAAATAACGCATAAAGAGAAGGTAACGCATAACCTCCTCATTGTTAACGGCTATGTTGCCCGAAGTTTGATAAGCAATATGAACCTCATGACCTTGGCGAACAAGACGGCGAAGGGTACCTCCCATAGAGATAACATCATCATCGGGATGAGGTGAGAATATTATTATTCGTTTTGGGAAAGGCTGGTCTTCCGTTTTACCAGGTTTTCCGCCAGGCCAGCCAGTTACAAGGTGTTGTAGGTCGTTATGCACCGCAAGATTGACATCATAATATTCACCATAAGTATCCAAGAGGGATGAATACCCATAGTCAATATAATCCTTGCGTGTAAGCTTAAGGATTGGCTTGCCGGCTTTATTTGAGAGTTCTATTACGGCTTTGCGAAGTTCTTTGTTTGGCATTACTATTTCTTCTTTTCAGGGAACTGACGTACTTTAGGCATCAGCCAAAGGATTTTGCTTTGGCGTTTACGCATATACGGTCCTGGGTTGGAGATACTATATACCCGGGGATTAGGCAATGCGGCAACTATAATTGCCGACTGTGGCGCATTGAGTTTCTTGGCGGAACGGTGGAAATTCCGCTGTGCGGCAGCCTCGACACCATAAACACCATCGCCCATCTCGGCGATGTTACAATAGACCTCCATTATTCGTTCCTTACCCCAAATAAGTTCAATGAGTATTGTATAGTACGTTTCAATTCCCTTGCGAAACCAAGTGCGGGTGCAGCAAGTAAAAACATTCTTGGCTGTCTGCTGAGAGATAGTACTTCCGCCACGGAGTTTCTTGCCCTTCTTGTTGTTCTCCCAAGCCTGTTTTATACCTTTCTCGGAAAATCCGTAATGCACTGGGAAGAGGTTGTCCTCACTTGCCAAACATGCGCGGAAATAGTATGGCGATATTTCATCAAGCGATACCCAAGTACGCTCAATCCGAGGTTCACGACCGTCGATAATAGCCTCGCCGCAACGTATGAACATCAGTGGAGTGAACCAAACAGGAATAAACTTGAGAAGCACAACCCAAACAATGCTGAGAAGCCAAAGAACAAGGACGGAACGCCAAAAGATACGATGGAAAGAGCGTTTTTTCTTTGGCTTGTCCTTTGTCTTACTTGTTTGTTCAAGGACAGGGACATCGCCCGAAATCCACCCTTGCAAAACAGCTATACGGTGTATTTGCTGTTCTGTGACGCTAAGTTCCCCACCATTATCTATTATCCAATCAGCTTTACCGCTGTCTATATTTTGGGACTTGACACGGCATTCAACATTGTTGCGTTTTGCACCGTCACGCTTCATTGCTCGTTCAATACGCAAATCCTCCGGCGCATCAACAAAAATCACGCCATCAAGGATATCCTTCAACCCACAATCAAAAAGTATAGCACTTTCAACAAAAACAACATCACAACCCTGAGCGTAACTCCACCCCATGAAATCAGAAATAACGGCAGGGTGGACGACACCGTTGACGAAGGTTCGCAACTGAGGGTCGTTGAAGATAAGTTCCGCCATACGCTTCTGGTCGAGAAGCCCATCACGATAAATATCCCCACCCAATTTCTCAATCAAAGCCGAACGAATGTCGGCAGACTCGTTCATTAGACGTTTTGCCTCGTTATCTGAATCATAGACAGGGAGACCATTAACACGCAGCCAATGGGAAACAGCACTTTTGCCTGCACCAATGCCACCTGTTATTCCAATTCTTTTCATTGCTTTTCTATAATAAACTCAACCTTGTCAGGAACAACTTTGTAATCAATATTACCTAACTGGTAATCACTTTCGAGACGGAGAGGAATGGTGGAAACGCCCTCATCAATGGCATTATAGTCAAAAAGCACACTGAGGCCAAGAGCATTAAGTTGTTGATAACGGCTTAGACCTACTTTGAAAACCACATTAACCACACTGGGAAATACGCGTACTGAAATTCCATCGGGCACATTTTTCACGGTAACAGGAAGTGTGAATGCCTTCTCTGTAAGACGCTCAATCTTAAAAGTAACCCTAACGTCACGGTCAAGAATCTCTATGCCACGAATGCGTTTAGGTTTGAGGCGGATTGTTTTATTCTCGTTTATAGGTTCACCTATAGTGTCAAGGTAAACGCAAGAGACCTCGCCAACGGCAGAGTGCGTGCCACGTATGCGAACTTCTGAAGGTGAAATGACAGGAGGACCGACAAATGCAAACTCGTTGCCTGTAACAGGCATATCAGTCATAACGACAGGCACACGCTTAGTGAACACTTGCTGATAGTCAGACTGGTAGTCAGAAGGGTCAATGCTGACAATCTCGCAAGTCTGAGAGATATTATAAGCAATATCCTTCACATAAGACTCGTAGTCAATCTTGATATGCTTCCTGCTTTTCCCATGGAATTTATCGGAAAGGTCTATTTCAATAGTATCGATTTTGGCAAAAGCATACCGCCACACCTGCGACCCCTCGTCGGCAATAGTGAACTCGATTTCGGAAGGGAAATCCTCGTCCATCTTGACATCATCAGGCACACCATAATACACAACAGGAGCGACCATCGTTATCTCGCGTTGAGTACCGATGGTGTACATCACCCAAATGACGCATGAAAGCAAGAAAAAGCCGAAGAAGGCAACGGTATCCTTAGATGAGATCAGCCTTCTGAAGCGTCGCCAATTTATCATAAATCCAAGGAGGCGGAACTGTTCTCGTCTTTGTTATATTATTTCTTCTCAGAGGCTTTAGTCTCAGCATCCTCTGGCGAATCAAAGACCATGCCTTTGTTTATACGGATTTTGACACCTTCGGCAATTTCAACTATGACATAGGCATCCTTCACTTCACGTATTGTCCCATATACGCCACCTTGGGTGATAACCTTCTTGCCATTGCAAAGCGATTCCTGAAACTTCTTAATTTCCTTCTGGCGTTTGGACTGCGGACGAATCATAAAGAAATAGAAGATGACGAAAAGGAGAACGATCATTCCAATGTTCATCCACGAAGAGGCACCGCTTTGTGCGGCTTGTAAAATAATGAGGTTCATTTATTATCTTGTTTAGTTGGTTTATTCTTGACTTCAAGTGGGCGGATTTCCTTTGCGAGGGAATAAAGGACGGCACTTATGAAAGGAACGTTTGAGTCACCGCAATAACCCTTAGCAATTTCGGTATATTCGTTAAGGATTATGCCTGCGTGCGTCTCGCTGTTGGTCTTCAGTTCGGCATAGGCAGCACGCATAATAGAGAGATCCATAACCGACAGACGCGAGAGGTCCCACCCCTTAAGCAATGGTTTAACCATAGCATCAGCCTCGGCAAAATGAAGCAACGAATAACGCAGGAGACGTTTTGCGTATTCCAGTTCCGATGCGTCACGGAGGACAGGGACGAGCGGTTGCTGCGCTACACTGTCGGGACGAAGACGGCGAATTGACTTAACGACGAAAGCAATGGCGTTCTGCAAGTCATCGTTCCAGTAAATGCTCATTTCCTCAATAAGGTCTTCGAGCAAAGGACTGGACTGCACATCATTCTCGAAGATTTTGCACCAGAGAGATACGTCTTGAAGAATTGAGTCTTCAGGGTCAGCGGCATACTTCTGGAAATAATCCTTTTCGGAGACTGAGATGGCAATTTCGCGCATCACCTCGCGGTGCATCTCCCAAGTCCACATAATGCTGCGGTTTTCAAGTTCCTGCTTGAGTTCATCATTCTCAGCAAAAAAACGAGAGACTGCGTTTTCGCGGAACTTACGGCAACTCATTATAGTATAGAGGGGGTCTGACTGAGGGTCATCCTCGGAGTGCGAGTGGAGTTCTGCCTGTCGAAGATACTTGCACATGTCAACCATCAGTTGCAACATACAGTAGTAGAGTGAACCGGACTGGCTGACGCTTTCAATCAACTGTCGTTCCATTTTGGCACCGCTCGCACCGTTGACAACGAAAGCGGAATAGAGAGTCTGGACGGTTTTCACCCTCAGCAATTGTCTATTTATCATCGCAGATAACCAATTTCAAATTTGGGTGCAAAGTTAGTGATTTTTTTCGAGATTAGCACCATAGTCAGCCACTTTTTTATCCACGATTTTTTCTTAAAAAATAATCAGGATTTTATTTGGTTATATCATTTTTTTTTGTGAACTTTACAGCGATTTTCCAAGCCGATTTTAGTGTTTGGATTGTGTTGTTATTTTTTTAATCAATATGCCTGTCAAACAGGTGTTTAGAACAAACCATTTTTATTATGGAAGATTTCAGAAATGAAAGGAAGGAACAGGAAATTGTCTTTTCAAAGGCGGTGAAAGCAGGTAAACGCATCTATTACCTTGATGTAAAGAAGAGTCGCAACAACGACCTTTTCCTGTCGATTACAGAGAGTAAGAAGAAATTCCTCACTGACGAGGAGAATGCTCCGTTCGCAATCGAGAAGCACAAGATTTTCCTCTACAAAGAGGATTTCGACAAGTTTCAGGAGGCATTGACCGAGATTATCGGATTCATCAACAAGAACAACGAGATGAACGGTGCGCAGGACATCCGTTTCCGCCGCTACGAGGATCAGAGCCATTTCGACGCTAACCTCAACAGCAACGAGTTGCCTACGGACGACCCACGTTTCGACGTTGACATGAACTTTGAGATTTAACAAGAAAACAAAAAAACACATTTGCTTTATGTATAACGATTTCCAAAAACATCTGACCACTGAGCTCCAGTCTATCAAAGATCAGGGACTCTACAAGAATGAACGTGAAATCTGTTCTGCCCAAGGCGCTGAAATCACCGTTGCAGGAAAGACCGTTCTGAATTTCTGTGCAAACAACTACCTCGGGTTGGCTGACAATCCTGAGTTGATTAAGGCAGCCAAGAAAGCCATGGACGAGCGCGGCTACGGTATGTCGTCCGTACGTTTCATCTGCGGTTGCCAGGATCGTCACAAAGACCTGGAGCGCGCCATCGCCAACTTCTTCGGCACTGAGGACACTATCCTCTACGCTGCCTGCTTTGATGCCAACGGCGGTGTGTTCGAGCCACTTCTTGGCGCTGAAGATGCCATAATCTCAGACGCATTGAACCATGCCTCAATCATCGACGGTGTTCGTCTGTGCAAGGCTCAGCGTTTCCGTTATGCCAACGCAAACATGGCTGAGCTTGAGGAGCAGTTGAAACTCGCCCAGAAATGCCGTTTCCGCCTGATTGTGACTGACGGCGTATTCTCGATGGACGGTAACGTATGCCCATTGGACAAGATTTATGAGTTGGCAAACAAGTATAACGCAATGGTGATGGTTGACGAGTCTCACTCGGCAGGCGTTGTAGGCAAGACCGGCCGTGGCGTGACTGAACTCCATAACCTCCGTGGCAAAATCGAAATCCTCACCGGTACTCTCGGCAAGGCATTCGGCGGTGCCGTAGGTGGTTTCACCACTGGTAAGAAAGAGATTATCGACATGCTCCGCCAGCGTTCGCGTCCTTACCTGTTCTCCAACTCGATTCCTCCAATGGTCGTTGGCGCAGCCGTACGCATGTTCCAGATGATGGAAGAGACGAACGAGCTTCAGGACCGTCTGCACGCCAACACAGACTATTTCCGCGAGAAGATGCTTGCGGCAGGTTTCGACATCAAACCTACACAGTCCGCTATATGCGCCGTTATGCTCTATGACGCTCCATTGTCACAGAAATTCGCAGCACGCCTGCAAGACGAAGGCATCTACGTTACAGGCTTCTTCTACCCTGTAGTACCAAAAGGCGAGGCACGTATCCGTGTACAGCTCTCGGCTGCCCATACTCAGGCACATCTTGACAAAGCAATTGCGGCATTTACAAAAATCGGTAAAGAACTCGGCGTAATCAAATAAAGCAATGAAAAGAATTTTAATCGTAGGAGCAGGCGGACAGATTGGCTCAGAGCTTACAAAACTGCTTCGTGAGAAATACGGTAACGACAATGTCATTTGCTCAGACCTCCGTCCGCTGAAGGGCGAGATTTACGAGAGCGGTCCTATCGAGCGTATTGACTCAACGCAAATCACCCAGATAATCGAGGCTGTCAAGAAGTACAACATCGACTCAATCTTCAACCTTGCGGCAATCCTTTCGGCAACAGCGGAGCTCAACCCAATGCTCGGTTGGAACGTGGGTATCGGCTCGTTGGTGAACTGCCTTGAGACGGCACGTCTGTTCAACTGCGCAGTGTTCACGCCATCGTCCATCGGTGCTTTCGGTCCTTCCACCCCACTTGACGGAACGCCACAAGACACCATCCAACGTCCTGGAACAATCTACGGTGTTACGAAAGTTACCGGCGAGTTGCTCTCAGACTACTATTTCAAGAGATTCGGCGTTGACGCACGTTCGGTACGTTTCCCAGGTCTTATCAGCAATGTGACTCTGCCTGGCGGCGGTACGACCGACTATGCTGTCGAGATTTACTATGCAGCAGCCAAGGGCGAGAAGTTCATCTGTCCACTCAAGCCTGACACAATGCTCGACATGATGTATATGCCTGACGCACTGAACGCAGCCATCAACCTGATGGAGGCTGACCCTAAGAACCTTGTTCACCGCAACTCGTTCAACGTGACGGCAATGCACTTCACTCCAGAGGAGATTTACGCTGAAATCAAGAAACACTGCCCTGATTTCGTGATGGAGTATCAGCCAGACCCTATCAAACAGTCAATCGCCGACAGTTGGCCAAACTGGATGGACGACTCTTGCGCTCGCAAGGAGTGGGGCTTCGCACCTAAATACGACCTTGCCGCAATGACCGTTGACATGCTGACAATACTGAAAAAACGCTTTGCGAAGTAACTCACGAAACAGATAAACAATAGAAACAAGCCCAATCGTCATTCGGTTGGGCTTGTTTTCTTTCGGCACTATAACGTTTTGAGTAGGTTACTTCGGCTGTCAAAAATGTCCCAAGTTATTTTTTTCATCATCACTTATGCGCTTAGTTGTCGCTATTATTTAGCCATTGTTGGACATCGAAGTAGGGTTCGTTGTAGATGGGGTCGTCGGCAGGGGTGACAGGCATGTCGGCAGAGGTGTCGGTTGCGTGGATTATTATCAGGGTTTCCATAGGCTTATGTTTTTTTGCTGTTGGCTCGGGAGTTTTGCGCCCTCACTATGATATACCACATTTGCGACGGTTTTTCAAGCAAAATGCCGATTTTTTTTGGTTGGATGGGTGTTTTTTTGGGGAGGAGGCGATTATTCTCTGTATGGGCTACGTTAAGTGTACGTTTGAGGGTTTGTTGTGTGGGTGTTACAATTGTTACAATTATTACAATTAAAAACGTGGGGGTACTTTAGAAACACATTATAAAAATAAATATATATATACTTTTCTATTTGTAATCGGTGTGGGGGTTGAGGGCAGGTTTTTAATTGTAATAATTGTAACAATTGTAATGAGATTTTCAAAAACGGTTGAAAATCAAGGTGTTGAAATTCTGGAGATTTTTGAGTGTGGATGAGAAGAGGCTTATCGGGAGGAGATTTTGGCAAAAATGAGAGGCGAAAACGGATGGTTTTTGGTGATAAAATCGTCAAAAATGGAAGAAAAAAGAACTTCCTACTCTTTCACTACGAAGCAGCTACGGACAGTGAATATGATTATCAATGACTTACAATCAAACTGCAAACAATATATGTGTGACCGCCTTGACGGCCAACAACAATAGCAGAATTACTCTTTAATTTTTGTCATATTTGAGGGGTAGGACTCTTTAATTTTTGTCATAATCGAGGGTTGGGACTCTTTAATTTTTGTCAGAATCGAAGGGTAGGACTCTTTAATTTTTGTCATAATCGAGGGTTGGGACTCTTTAATTTTTGACAAAAAAATCAGTTTAGCCATTGTCAATCAAAAAATTATTCGTAACTTTGCAGCCGAAAAAAGAAAAGAGGGAAAAACATGGTATTCAAACGCAAAATTTACGACCAATTCCTACGTTGGAAACAAGAAGACAACGGAACCACGGCATTGCTGATAGAAGGAGCACGAAGAATCGGCAAATCCACTATAGCAGAGGAGTTTGCAAAAAAAGAATACAGCAGTTACATCTTGGTTGATTTTGCCTTTGCGTCTGCCGAGACAAAAGCATTATTCAACGACATATCCAACCTTGAATCCATATTCACAAAGCTGCAATTCACATACAAAACCAAGCTGATTCCGCACAAATCCGTGATAATATTCGACGAAATACAGCTGTGTCCCCGCGCAAGACAGGCGATAAAAGCCTTGGTAAAAGACGGAAGGTTCCATTACATAGAGACAGGATCGCTCTTGGGAATAAAGATGAAACAACAGAACAGGACAGAAAAATTGCTGATACCGAGCGAAGAGAGACGGCTGAAGATGTATCCAATGGATTACGAGGAGTTCCGTTGGGCGATGAACGACGAAGTGACTTGCGGAATGGCAGAACAGGCATTCAACGATTGGAGCCAAGTGGGAGATGCAGTAAACCGCAACATGATGCGTGATTTCAGACTCTATATGTTGGTGGGCGGAATGCCGCAGGCCGTTGACAAATACCTCAAGACGTTAGATCTGAGTCAGGTGGACCAGGTGAAGCGTAACATACTTGAATTGTATGACGCTGATTTCTACGAACTTGACCCAAGCGGGACAACGTCAATGCTGTTCCGCGCAATACCATCACAATTGGACGGCAAATCGTCACGCTTCATGGCAAGCAGCGCAATCAAAGGCGGTAGGTTGGACAGATTAGAGAACCCAATAGCCATACTGAAAGACTCGATGACCGTGAATGTTTGTTACCATTCGGACGACCCAAGCGCAGGTTTGGCAATGCACATCAATATGGATAAATTCAAGCTGTACTGCTGCGACACAGGGCTTTTCGTGACTTTGGCGTTTTGGGACAAAGGGTTCACTGAAAACACGATATACGGGAAACTGTTGAGCGACAAGTTGTCAGCCAATTTGGGTTATGTCTATGAAAACGTTGTCAGCCAGATGCTGAAGGCAAAGGGCGACAACCTGTATTACCACACTTTCCGCACAAAAGACTCGACATCGCAATATGAGATAGACTTTCTGTTGTCACGAAAAGGAAAGGTCGTACCTGTGGAGGTTAAGTCCGCCAAGTCAGATCTGCATAAGTCCATAGACAAATTCCAGGAGAAATATCCGTCACGCACAACTGACAGATACCTTGTCCACCCAAGGGACTTGCGAAAGGACGGGGACCTGAAATGCCTGCCGTTTTATATGGTTGTTTCGTTGTAAACGCACTTGTTATGAATATAGAGAATTTACGTGAATACATTCTGTCACTGCCTTATGTGACGGAAGATATGCCTTTCGGCGATGACTGCGTGGTTTTCCGTATTGGCGGGAAGATATTCGCATGTCTCTCGCTGACAGGCGACAGGCATGTGGCAATCAAACTCACACCAGACCGCAACAACGAACTACGTGCGGAATATTCCGACATCGTGCCGGCCTGGCACTGGAGCAAAAAGCATTGGAGTGACGTTCATTACGAACATGCCATGCCTGACCCGCTCGTCAAATCGTTATTGTCAGAATCGTATAACCTGGTTCTCAGTTCACTTCCGAAAAAAGTCCGAGAGTCATTGCAATCATTATGAGAATGCTTTTGTGTCGTTCAATGAGCAAACACTCACCTATATTGTCAGGAAAACAATCAATAATCTGTCTGTTTTTTCAGGAAAAGACATACTGTTTTTATCTCCAAATTATATATGACCTTATCATCATCTCTTGGGATATTTGAATGTGGATTTGGTTGAAAATGAGCTATGTTCTTTGCCATCCTCAAAGACCTCGTCCAACTCAAGCCTGTATTTGACCCTTTTGCCTGCCTTCAGTCCCCAACTTTCCTGGGGATTGGTGATTACCACGATTATACGGCATTCCCCATTCCAGGCATCATAAAGTTGGTTGATGTCATCGCAAGAGAGGTTCATCTTCTGGTTGTCGGGCGACAGACCTAATATGAAAGTGACTTGACCGTCTTTTGGAGACTCTTCGTCACTGATTTTCCTGAACTTCGTGAGACGGTAATCCAGTGTGCGCGCCGAATCTGTGTGGAGCAATATAGTTCCGAAGTTCTCTTTGTCGTAAATGGTACCAAAACGTGACCATCCGCAGGAAAAAGTAGTGTCCGTGCTTATGCTGTCATACTCAAGCCCGTCTGCGTCAAAATAATAACTTGGATAACCAAAGTAATACCACATGGCACTGTCCATGGCACTATCCGTCGGCTCACTCCTGACAACGTAAATCTCCCTGATGCCTTCCCGCAGGTTTGCCCGTGCATATTGCAGGCACTCCTCCTCGGTCATAACCTTTGGGTTTTTGGCGTATTGGTGCGACAGAAAGTTTATCATCTTTATGTTATGACAGGAGCATAACAGAAGAATAACGGGCAAATAAATCAATCTTTTCATAAGGCGTTTTTATATAGTGAACGGGAAAGAGTTGCCTTTATTGTCTGAATAGAAAAAGGAGAAGTTTTTTGCAGTAGATTCTGTTCCTTTATGGTACGGTAGGGCTTGCTCTTTTCTTGCTCTTTTGTATTGTCGGAATGAATGCAATTTTTACGAAGTCGTTATGGTCTCTGTTTTGCTTCCGGACGATATGCGATTTCAATAATTTCAATAATTTCACCTAAAAAGTTGGGGGTAGGCTTTTATGTGTCTCACCCTTTCCGACCAGTGAAACATATTTTTGGCACCAGCCCGTAATCTGTGCATCAACCAGATAACTGTCGTCACAAACAATGATACTTTTGTAATCAGTTATCAAAGCTGATGTCACACTAATGAAAAAGATTGGTAATCTGATTAAAAAAGGGGGTCATAGCTATTGCGATAAAAAGAATTTGTATGCCAACACTGCAATCTGGAGCAGCAATACGACAGGCACACCAAAACGAAAAAGCGGCTTAAGGGTCTTGTGGTGGAAACACTTCATGCCAACCCATGCCCCGATGCTGCCACCAATTGCGGCAACAGTAAGCAGCACCCATTCAGGTATGCGCCACCAATGATGACGGGCTTTCAGTTTGTCAATACCATACAGGGCAAAAGCCATCAAGTTGACTACGATAAGGTAATAATATAGGTTCATTTTGTCCTTATCCTAATCTGATTTCCAACAAAATATAGATTATTCTCGGGAAAATCCTCTACGGTCAGTTTCTTCATAAGTTGGGCAGCCTGTTCCTTTGGGTCACGGATAGGGCCAGCCCCCTTTCGCTGAACGTATGATTCAATCCTGCCCTTGACGAACAAACCGTCGTCGTCAACCTCGACGAAAAGCAGAGGCGCATAGCCGTTAATTCCAAGTATGCCTATACCATACGGTGTGCAGAAATTGCCAAGACTATAGGCAATCAGATGTCCCTTGTAAAGTTCCATTCCGCGAGGAACGTGAGGTCCATGACCAAAAACAAGGTCTGCACCAGCATCTATACAAGCGTGGGCAAACAAGTAAACATTACCGCGAGACTGCCCGAAACAAAACTCCTCTTCTCGCGTTACGTGAAGGAAGTCATTACCCTCACCACCACCATGAAACGAGACAATAACGTAATCGCATTTCCCGCAAAGGGAAGTGACAAGTTTGGTGGCGTATGTGATGTTCAGGATGTTGACAGTCACTGCATTTGGCGAGAAACAACAGATGCCAATACGCTTACCGTTACGGACGATAATGGCGGTCTCGCACATCTTGCGTAACCCTGCGAACGCAATATTAGCCCTACGCAATGTTGACATCGTTGAGTCACGCCCCTCACTGCCGAAATCGTTAATATGGTTGTTCGCAACACTTAACGCATCAAAACCAGCATCGACAAGGTTTTGGACATAATGCTGAGGGGTCTTGAAAAGATAGCAGATACTGGAGTCTTTGCAATGGCGGGGAATGGCATCAGCGTCACAAAGAGTGGCTTCAAGGTTACCCATAGCGAAGTCGGCTGACCGCAATGTAGGAGAGACATATCTGAATAGCAACGCACCATTATGCAAAGGAAGGCGATGTTCAGGATAAGTTGTCCCCATCATCACATCACCAGTTAGGGCAAATGTAAATGCTTGTGCCGCAACACAGTATAACACAAATACGATTATATAGACAATTCTTTTCATCAGCTGGCCCTATCAATCATTAGACACGCAAAATGCAAACATAAATCAATCATCGCATCAATTCAATATGGATTAATCGCATCCCACGCCATGAGGTCTGAGCGCACATAGCCAATTTTGCCATCCACCTCAACCTTGTACCAATAATTCATGAAAGTGCCTTTATCGTCACGTTCTTCAGCCAAGCCAAGGCATTTAAGCACAACAGGTATTTCGCCCCGACGGTCTTTGATTATGGACAGGACTTCACTATTCGTCGTTGGGCTCTGGCGTACCCTCACGCTTTTGTAATCTTTGACCTTAATAGTCAAAATGCCTTGACCATTTTCGGCTTTGAAGGTTTCGACCATTGAAGTATTTTTAGGTATCAGTCCGAAATCCTGCGCCACAACAAGATAGTTTTCGCCACTCGTACCAATGAATCGATACTGACCACCATCTGCAGCCACAACTACTTTGCTCTCCCTTGCATCGAGGTATATGCTCTGCGACGGCAGGTAGTTATCAACAGAAATAATATTCATATCAGACTGAGGGACAAAATTCTTGGCGTGCCATTCAAGTACAGCATCATTGCTATGGGCAACAGCCAACGTACAATGAATACCATACTCGTCAACGAAAGGATAGACATCGCCACGACCTTCGGCAAACGAGAAAGGCGATGCCGAGAAGAGCTCGTCATTACCGATGAAGTAATCAATGTCATTCTCGTTTTTTATACGTAGAGTGAAGTCGTCAATCCGATGGTTAGCCCAGCGTGTAGCCGGTGTAAGCCAGTAAGAAACGCAATATTTGTACGCTATGTTGTATGACATTTTGTAGTTATAGGTGTGATGAACAATGTTTATGCCTGGCTTGAAAGTAGCCTCGAACATATAGCCATAATCGGCATAAACAACGCTGTCAAGACGGGCATTATAAAGTGCGTTTGGCAAATCATAATAATCATCCGGGATTTCGTGTTTCCATTCCGAAAGATCAAGTAGAGTTATATCCTTGCCAATGACCTTCCTGCCGTCGTCCCATTTAGAGACTACGAGGGCGTTACGATATTGCAACGGATTGCCGTTCATCTCTACCTTGAAGTCGTAGATGAATGGGTGACTGATGTTCTTGCCAATATTGTAGTTGGCATTCTCTGGTGCAGCAGCCTCGAATGCCATAGATACGGTCTTTGCCTCGTCTGGATTAAAGAACTCGTAATAGACATCCACCATAGCCAAATCATCCTTGCCAATAGTGATGGTCAGAACCTCCTTCGTAACTGATACCGAGCTTTCGTGGGTAGGCACAAGAAAAGCGCCTGTAGTGAAATAGACCCCGTCATTGGCGTAAGTATAAACGTAACCAAAAAGGAAAACGATTGACAGTATGCGTTTCATAATGTTCGTCATTTTTTCTATTATCATAAGATATTCAAATCATTTCCAAGAATTTCTCTATATGACCTGCAAGTAATAAGGAATATTGAAAACCAAACCTAATATTAGTATTTCTTGTAATAGTTCCAAATATATATTTACCGAACCTACGCACGATTTCGTAATCCAACTTACTTGAAAATATAACACAACCAATCATCAGACGAGAGAGACTCAACCACAAGTGCAAATCTGGTTGACAATCCGTTCATTTGCAGTTTGTTGAAGCGTGACCATATTGAAGTATAAGATCCAATGATACCAAAAGAGATTGCAGCCGTAAAATCCATTTCCCATGGCGGTGTCAATATTCCGTTTGACTGCAAAATATATAAGGTGAGTTCTATAAATTCACCGTTTGATAAAACGAAATGATACTACTAATGAATAAACTTTTTGGTGTTTTTGAAGTTTCTTTTGGCATCTTGCTGCTTGTCAGGCGGTCACATAGCCCGCTATGCTCCCTTCTTCCGCACAGCAATCTGCCTAAAACAAACTTCAAAAACACTCAAAATGAATTTATAGAACTCACCATAAGAAAAGGTTGATGACAATCAGCAATGATGAAAAAGAGAGGAAGAAAGACCTTGCCCTCTCCTCGTTCCTATTCTCAACATACGAACGAGCCTCTTCCAAAACATTGTCAATCTGGTCGTACTGTTGATTGAGAGCTTACAGATAGCCTTACGGAAAGCATCCATCTCCTCTTCACTCCATTTCGACAGGTATCCTCTGTCTTTCCACAACACATCGTATTTGTAATCTATATAGACTATAAAACCAGTATCCGTCTCCTTATCATAACGACACGACACAAGGCATTGGTCAACAATCCCAATATCCGGCGATACTCGTCTCTGAGAGCGACAATAGACTCGTAATCATCCTTATTTCGGATTTTACCTATAAATTTCATTGGTTTTTTGGTTACTCGTACTGTTTACAATCACACCATCTGTTCGATGTTCCATACAAAAGCCTTGACACCAACTTCCAGATTACGGTGGTCAAGTTTACGGACTGCCGAAAGCAATTCCCCGACTTTTTCGTCTGGAACAACCGTCATCACGGCAGAGTTCATTTCGGGCCATGTGTGTGTTCCACGGCGTGGGTCGCCGTCGTTTGTGCCACGACCCTGAATCTGCTCAAAGAATGTAAACCCACGGATACCGAGTTCGTCGAGCATAAACTCGACGCGCTCAGTATTGGCTTGGTTGAAAACTATAAAGACGCTTTTCATACTGTTTCTGTGTTAGTGTTTTTCTCTGCACTTGGGTCTGCCAGTTGCATGAAGATGAATGATTTGCGACGTTTCTCAAGTTTGGCCTGTTCATCGCCACGGTTGATTACGCCGTAAAGCAGAGGCACGACAATCAGTGTGATGAACGTAGAAACGGTCAAACCACCGATGATGACGATACCCATAGGCCGCCACATTTCGGAGCCTTCAGACGAAGCTATTGCCATAGGCACCATACCGAGGATTGTCGTCATTGCTGTCATAAGCACAGGACGGAGACGCGAAGCACCCGAAAGCGCAATTGCCTCAGTCATCTCATAGCCACGCTCACGCATAAGGTTGATGTAATCCACAAGCACGATACCGTTCTTGACTGCAATACCGACCAAAAGCACGAAGCCAAGTCCGCCAATCATATCAAGCGTAGTGTTGGTTATAAGCAGTCCGACGATGACACCAGGCAAAGCGAAAATAGCCGAGGTCATAATGATAAGAGGGTTCTTGAAGTCCTCGAACTGCGAAGCCATCACAATATATACCAGCAGCAGAATCATCACGAGCAACACAAGCATGTCACCGAACGTCTCTTGCTGATCCTCGTAAGTACCGCCAAAGTCATAATGCACGCCCAGAGGAATCTCTGTCTTGTCAGCCACAGCCTGCATGGCAGTCGCCATCTCGCCCATCGAGACACCCTCTGGCGTAACCTTGATGGTGACATAACGCTGACGTGACTTACGTTTAATCTCAGGTGGTGCCCAATACTCCTCGACATCAGCCAGTTCCTTAACCTTGACGGTCTTTCCGTAAGCATCCATCAGCGACATTTCCATAATGTCGGCCATATTGTCACGGTACTCTTCTTTCAGACGCACCCTGATGTCATACTCCTCGCCGTCCTCCTTCAAATAACCGGCAGTGTAACCTGTCACACGGTTACGTATATACATAGCGGCGACAGACGTTGACAATCCATGACGCGCAAGTTTCTCTTTGTCGAAAATCACTTGAAGTTCCGAACGGTCTTTCTCACGGTCAATATCCACGTCTCGTGCGCCAGGGATTTCCTGGAATTTGCGTTTAAATTCGTCTGCCAATATATTGGTCTGGTCGAAATCATAACCGTAAATCTCGAAATCAACGGTGTTCGAGGCACCACCACCGCCCATACCTGCATTGGTTGAAACGGTATAAGAGACTACATCAGAACGTTGGTTCAACACACCACGGATGCTCTCAGCCATCTGCCAGATGGTGCGTTCACGCTCGTATTTCTTAGGGCAACGGATGGTCATCGAAATCTTGTTGTTGTTCGTCGAGTTGAACAACGCCGAGATTGAGGCGTCATCGTTCGAGCCTGCCGAAGAGGATATAAGCTCTATCTCAGGGCAGACCTCCATGAACAGTCCCTCCAGTTCACGTGCCGTGGCCATGGTCCTCTCGATACGCGTACCACGCTGCAACTCAACGGTAACAGACATTCGTCCATTATCCTGCTGTGCCATAAAGTCAGTACCGATAGCACCAAGTGCCACAGGGATAAGAGCGACGACGAGCAAACCCACGAAGAAAGACATTGTGGCAAGTTTATGACCGAGGCACCAACGGAGCAGCTGTGCATATTTCTGGTCAAGTATATCGAGGAAACGTACAACCGTGCGGTCATACCAACCGGCTTTTGAACTGCCCTCAATCAAACGGCCCTGAGCATCGACCGATACTGGTTTTGCCTTAAGCAGTTTCGAGCAGAGCATAGGGATAAGCGTGATAGCGGCAGCTGTCGAAGTACAGCAAACTATGGTCACAATCCAACCTAACTCCTTGAACATCACACCTGCCATACCTGGCAACATGGTCATAGGGACAAACACAGCAACGATAACCAATGTCGTCGCTATTACTGACACCCACACCTCGTTGGTGGCGTAGATAGCTGCCTCGTGAGGGTTTGAGCCACGGTCAATATGCTTGGTGATGTTCTCAAGAACCACAATGGCATCATCCACCACCATACCAATGGCGATTGACAAAGAACAGAGCGAAATGATGTTCAATGACGAGTCTGCCATCTTCAGATATATGAACGCCACAATCAACGATATAGGGATTGTAAGTGAGATAATTATCGTGGCACGCCAGCGTCCGAGGAAGAAGAGCACCACCAGCACGACGAACAGCAACGCATAGAACACAGACTCTGAAAGTCCGTTGATGGCATTCAGGATGTTCTCGGACGAGTCGTAGATTGTCTGTATCTTGATGTCAGGAGGCAGGGTCTTCTTGATTTTCTCCATCTCCTTGTTCACGTCACGGCAAACCTGCACGGTGTTAGCTCCTGACTGTTTCATAATGATAAGTCGCACACCCTCACGTCCGTTGACACGCTCGTCCAATGCGACATCCTTAATCGTATCACGCACCTCGGCAATGTCACGCACAAAGACCTGCTTGCCCTGAGGCGTTGTCGCAATGACAATGTCCTCCATTTCTGACGATTCTATATATTCAGACTGGACACGCATCTGGTATTGCTCCTGACCCATTTTCACAGAGCCGGAGGCAAGGTTAAGGTTGTTGTTAGATATTGCCTGACCGACTGCCTCTACAGAGAGGTTATAAGCCTCAAGTTGCTGTGGGTCAAGGTCTATATAGACGTAACGTTCAGGAGCGCCCGAAAGCGAGAGGTTACCAATACCATCCACACGGTTGAGTACGTTCGTCACGTTGTCCTCCAGGATTTTCTTCAATCCTGAGTACGATTCGTCCGCGGTTATTGCGTACTGTATGATAGGGAATGACGACGTGTTGAACTTGAAAATCAGAGGACGCGACACACCGTCAGGCAGGTTGTCATAAACCATATCAATCGCCGAACGTATGTCGTTGACAGCCTCGTCCATGTTCGAGCCCCACTCAAACTCCAGTGTCACAAGCGACATATAGTCCTTTGACGATGAGGTTATCTCTTTCAGTCCGTCAACCGAGTTCAGACCATTCTCCAGGATTTTCGTCACATTAGTCTCTATCTCCGAGGCATTCGCACCTGCATACGAGGTCATCACTGAGATGTACGGAGGCTCCATCTCAGGGAAATTGTCGATAGGCAATTTCGAGAGACAGAAGAGACCAATGACTATCACCGCCACGAATATCAGCGTGGTACTGATAGGTTTGTCAATGGCTGTTTTGTAAATACTCATAGTTATTTCTGGATTTCAAGTTTTGAACCATCAACCAGTCGTGCCTCGCCTTCAACCACGAGTTCGTCGCCCACCTTCAGCTCGTCCGAGATAAGTTCCACCTCGTCGTCAAAGCGCTGACCCATCTTAACTGAAACACGGTGAGCCTTTCCTCCTTGGTTCACAAACACATAACGGTCATTCGAGCCTTGAAGTTTGAGCACTGTCTGATAAGGCACAACGATTGCAGAGTCCTGACCGAGACGCAGTTTCGCCTGTGTGTACATACCAGGGCGGAGTTTCTCCGAACTGTTAGGAATCTTCACTTTGATGGTGAATGTATGTGACGAAGGGTCAACCGTAGGGAAAACCTTCTCGACAGTCGCAGGGAAAGTCACATTAGGGTAAATGTCTGACTGAATGTCAATTTTCATACCCTCTTTGACCTGTGGGAAATAACCCTCTGGCACGTTCACCTCTGCCTTGAGTGTCGAAATCTGGGTGAGCGTCAGGATTGGCTGTCCGTTGTAAAGTTCGCCGTCCTCATAGTTTTTCGCCGACACTACGCCTGAGAAAGCCGCCTTGACGTATGTGTTCGTCTTCAGGAACTCCAGGTTCTCTTTCGTCTGGTCATACTGTGTTTTCAGATTGTCGTATGCCTGTTTTGTTGCAGAACCGGTCTTGAGCAAAGCCTCAACACGCGCCAATTCAACGCCAAGGTTCGCAAAGGTCAGTTTCGCGGTGTTATACTGCATTTCGTCCATCATCACAAGGTTGTCGCCCTTCTTCACGCGCGAGCTCTCCTCCACGTAGATTTTTTTGATTATGCCTGTCACCGAAGGCGAAACGTTCTGTGTCTCATAGCCTTGCAGCACAACGGACAATGTCGTGATTCTCTCGAAGGAGCGGCGCTCAAGTTTCATAACCTTTACTGGCTCAATACGCTCCTCGACCTCTTCTGCCTCCTCCTTGCACGCCGTGAAAAGCATTGCCGAGAGAAGCGGAATGATTACAAATAATTTTTTCATATCTTATTTATTTTTATTTCTTTATAGTTCCAACAATTGTTTCAAAGCCTTCTGCGAGTTGAGCAACGTCAGGATTGCCTGAATGTAATTAGTATGTGCGTTCAGCAGATTGGTCGATGCGTTTGTCAAGTCGAACGAAGATGCCGTCCCATATTGGTATTTGTTGGCGGTGCTCGCCATCACACGCTTCATCACCTCGACGCTTTTGCTCTGTGTCTCAAAATTCTCGTATGCTGTTATCAGGTTATACTTCAACTGGTTATACGATATCTCCAACTGGTCTTTTGCGTCTGCCAGTTCATTCTCAGCCTCCAAACGGGCAATCTTTTTCTCATGCACCCCTGCCGCACGTTTTCCCGATGACCAGATTGGCACGGCAAGAGTTACGCCAATCGTGTTTGGCGGGGTCATGTTCATACCCTCGTCTTTGCCGAAATACGACTTCGCACTGTACTGATGGTATGCCGAAAGCGTTGGCACGTAAGCCATTCCTGCCAATACCTCGTTCTTTTTCGCAAGTTCCACATTTTTCTCCGCCAGTTGATACGAGTAATTCTCTCTCACGTTGAAGTCGTGCTTCAGCAAAGCCACTGCCTCGTCCACCGTCAGCACGTCCTCCAATTTGTCAGTCAGCGTCAGACGGCAATGCGAGCCTGCACCTACCGTGAAAGCCAGCGAGTTGTAAGCCACTTCCAGCGCACGCCGTTGGTTCGACAGTGTATTCTCCATCTGTGCCACCTGCACCTCAATCTGGTCAGCGTCAGTCTGTTCCGCTGCACCTACCTCCACAGCCGCCGTTGTCAGCTTGTACAGTTGGCGGAGGTTCATCACGCACGAGTCCAGCAGGTTGGTGGTTTTCTCCATAGCCAGTATCGTGAGATACATCGTCTCAACGTCCACCACAAGGTCAAGTTCCGCGTTCCTGCGGTTAATGTTCTGCATGTCAATGGCAATGTTGTTCAGCAAGGTGGCAACTACCATCTGCCCGTTGATAGCCACCGAGGTCTGCAACCCCATCGTGCCGTTAGGGTTCATAGGTATGGACATTCCCGAAATTTTCATCTCATAGCCGCACATACTGGTGTATGTCAGGTTCAAATCCACCTGAGGCAGCATGGCTGCTATCGACTGCCACCTCTGCGCATGGGCTTTCTGAACCTCATACGACGCATTCTGCAACGCCCTGTTCTGTTTCAATGCCATCTCCCTCGCCTCGTCCAACGACAGGCTCAGGACGTTATCCTGTTGTGCCAGCACCGCCAGCGACAGGACAACCATAGACAATAATACTGTTATACGTTTCATATAATTATAATGTGATTTTTTCCGCTTTTTTCATTTCATACCTCTTCAGCCCCTCCTCGCTGCAAACCATTCTCAGGAAGGCGTCAATCCCGAATTTCGTTTTCTCCGACAATGTTATACCCTCCACTTTTACGTCAAGCATCAACGACGTCATACCTGACAAAGTATAGGTAATCAAAGGGATATTGAGTTCCTTACGCACCATCCCCTGCCCTATGCCCGTATTCAGCAGAACCGTGAGGTTCCTCCTGTCAATCGCATTATGCCTATCCACGAAACCCTGCATCAAGTCCGGGTAATATTTCTTCAGGTCATACATGAAAGCGATGTGACGGTCCACCAACGACTGCTTCGAGGCAAACTTCATTCCCTGCTCCAAAACCACGTCAACCACATTGTCGTTTTCCCCGTATGACGGCGCGGCGGTCGCTTTCTTCTCACAGATACGGTCCAGCATCGCCTTCACCAACTGCTCCTTCTGACGGAAATATTGGTAAAACGTCTTCTTGGATATATGCAACTCGTTGCAGATGTCATCTATTGACACACTGCGCAATCCGTATTTCAGGAAAAGCCGTTCAGCCGTATCTATCAGTTGTTCCTTCATCGTCATTTATTGCGTTTGCCGTTTCACGGGACAATGCACCGAAAACGGCTGCAAAGATACAGCTTTTTTTTCAAACTGCAATAAGTTTATAGTTAATAATTGTTATCAAATAATATCTTTAACACAATAATCTAATTATCAATAGGTTCAAGAAAACTTTTACAATTCCAATAGTTTCCGAGTGGCAAATTCACCAAATTCCTCAGACAACCGTCCCAACCATACCACAAACATACTTGCAACGATAGATTAACGATAGATTAACGTATGATTAACGATAGATTAACGTATGATTAACGATACATTAACGATAGATTAACTATACATTAACGATAGATTAACGATAGATTAACGTATGATTAACGATACATTAACGGTATATATTGACGTAGCTGATGTCACCTCATCAAAGCTCCGTAGGAGCGACATATATTAGCCCACCAGCCTGTCCGAAAACACAACTTTTTGTCATGCAAAACCTGCGCCCTGTAAGGGCAAAAGCACTATAACACACCTGAATTTAGGCTGTCACATACTTTTCGGACTGCCTCCCCTAAAACCCACATCAAAATATTTTGATAAATAATTCTCTGAATATTTTGCAGAGTCAGAAAAAAGTAGTACCTTTGCAACCTGTAAAAACCCCATTCATAATATCACAAATGTTTCCATACAAAGTCTTTGCGGGTACCAACAGCCGCCCATTGGCAGAGAAAATGTGCCAAAAACTCGGCTGTCAACTCGGCAAGTGCACTTGCCAAAAATTCTCTGATGGCGAATTTGCCGTCTGGTACGACGAAACCGTCCGTGGTTGCTACGTTTACCTCGTCCAGTCAACTTTCCCTAACAGCGACAACCTTATGGAGCTTATGCTCATGATTGACGCCGCAAAACGCGCCTCGGCTTACAAAATCATCGCCGTCATGCCTTATTTCGGCTGGGCTCGCCAGGACCGTAAGGACAAACCAAGAGTCTCCATCGGTGCTAAAGTCGTCGCCGACATGCTCTCCGTAGCAGGCGTTGACCGCATCATCACCATGGACCTCCACGCCGACCAAATCCAAGGCTTCTTCGACATCCCAGTTGACCACCTCTACGCATCAACCGTCTATGTGCCTTACATCAAATCGTCCCTCCAACTCGATAACCTCGTAATCGCCTCCCCTGACGTCGGCGGCTCTAAACGCGCCTCAACCTACGCAAAACACCTCGACCTCCCTCTCGTACTCTGCCACAAGACCCGCGCACGCGCCAACGTCGTCTCAAATATGAGCATCATCGGTGATGTCAAAGGCAAAGACGTACTCATCGTTGACGACATGGCAGACACAGCCGGCACACTCTGCAAAGCCGCAGACCTCATGTTCGAGAACGGCGCCACCAGCGTCCGCGCGATGGTTTCCCACGGCGTACTCTCCGGCAAAGCCACCGAGAACATCACCAACTCAAAACTCACCGAACTGATAATCACCGACTCTATACCATTCGACACTACAAAGTGCAATAAGGTACACGTCATCTCGATAGCCGACATGTTCGCCGAGACTATCCGCCGCGTCTATAACAACGAATCTATTTCAACACAATATCTGATTTAATTTGATACTATCATGAAAAAACTATTCTTCTTGGCTGCTTTAGCAGTAATGGTAATCGCTTCAAGCTGCAACAAAAGCAAAGACGACGAACCTGTTGTCCGCGACACCTATGTCGGGAAATACATGGTTGAACAAATCAAGATTCACTGCGTTTGGAAAAACGACCTCAGTGAGGACGAAACCAAAGACTACACCATCCCTATCGACTTCATTGACCCACTCAAAATCACCGCTGACCCTAATGACGCCAATGGCATAATCTTCGACCATAACATCGTCAAGGGAAAAGCCACCGTCAACGGCCGCGAGTTCCAACTTGAGAATTTCAATTACTCTAAGGAGTGGGATGGATTCTTGACAGGCTACGGTTGTCACCTCGACGTGATTAACAACCCTGGCGTTTTTGAATACGACGCCTTAGGTCTCAAAGTACTTAAATGGACAGCCACGTTCACAGGTGATGCTTCAGGCGCATTGATTGGCATTGAGACAACCAAGAACGTTTCTGGCACCATCGAGTTCAGATGCGTTGAGAACAAGCTATAATACGACAACGAAAAAAGTCTGCAACCAAATCTTGGGCGAGCGTGTATGCCTTGTGCATTACACGTCCGCCCTTGTGAAGTAATTACAATATGTATCTATTCACATCAGAATCAGTATCCGAAGGCCATCCCGACAAGGTTGCCGACCAGATCTCTGACGCAATCCTCGACGAGTTCCTCGCACAGGACCCAGAGTCTAAAGTCGCTTGCGAAACCTTCGTCACTACAGGCCAAGTCATCCTCGGCGGCGAAGTCAAAAGCCGTGCCTACGTTGACATTCAGGATACAGCCCGCAGGGTCATAAACGAAATCGGATACACACGCAGCGAATATATGTTCGACGGTGACTCTTGTGGCATTCTCTCGGCCATCCACGAACAAAGCCCAGACATTAACCGCGGCGTCGAACGTCAGGACAAGTGGGCCCAAGGCGCAGGCGACCAGGGTATTATCTTCGGTTATGCCTGCAACGAGACACCCGACTTCATGCCCCTCTCCCTCTACATGAGCCACGTCTTGCTCTACGAACTCGCACAAATTCGCAAGGAGGGCAAACTCATGCCTTACCTACGCCCAGACGCAAAAAGCCAAGTCACAATCGAATACGACGACAATAACATCGCCAAACGCATTCACACGATTGTTGTCTCCACACAACATGACGAGTTTGACACCGACAAGGCTATGTCAGCGAAAATCCGCCATGACATCGGGAACATCCTCATTCCACGAGTAAAGGAGAACTACCCTGGGCTGAGGAAATATTTCACAGGGGACTTTATCCTTCACGTCAACCCAACCGGCAAATTCGTCATCGGAGGACCTCACGGCGACACAGGCCTCACCGGCCGAAAAATCATAGTTGACACCTACGGCGGACACGCCTCTAACGGTGGTGGGGCATTCTCTGGAAAAGACCCTTCAAAGGTTGACCGCTCAGCAGCTTACGCCACTCGCTGGATTGCCAAAAACCTCGTTGCGGCAGGCGTTGCCGACAAACTCCTCGTTCAGGTGGCTTACGCTATAGGCATCGCCGAACCTGTTTCTCTGTTCGTGAACACATACGGCACGTCGCACGTCCCAATGACCGACTCTCAAATAGCCGACCATGTAGGTGAATTATTTGACCTTCGCCCTTACGCCATCGAGCAACAACTCAAACTTCGCAACCCAATTTACAGCGAAACAGCCGCTTACGGTCACTTCGGCAGAACACCGAGAAAAACCACAAAACGTTTCGGTAACCGCTACGAAGGCTTTAAGGATGTCGAAGTGGAACTTTTCACTTGGGAGAAACTCGACAAAATAGAGAATATAAAGAAAGAATTCAAAATATGAACTTTACAGAAACTGCAAACCTCGTGTTCGACAAGGCAGTCAAAGACTACCACTTAACCGACAACGTCGATTCCAAAATGCCTAACCCTTACGAGAAAGGCACAATCGAATACGACCTTTACACAAAAAACTGGATTGACACGGTACAATGGCACCTTGAGGACATTATCCGCGACACAAAAATCAACCCCATCGACGCCCTCGCGCTGAAACGCAGGATTGACCACTCAAACCAAGACCGCACAGACCTCGTCGAAAGAATTGACAGCTATTTCTACGAGATGTTCAGCCAGGTGAAACCAGCCGCCGGCGCAAAAATAAACACCGAAAGCCCCGCTTGGGCAATCGACCGCCTGAGTATCCTCCACGTCAAACTCTTCCACATGCAGGTAGAGGTTGACCGCAAGGACGTTACCCCTGAACACCACGACAAATGCGCTAAGAAACTCGCCGTGCTTCAAGAGCAATTCAGCGACCTCACCTCTGCTATCAACGACCTCCTCAACGACTACCAAACAGGAAACAAAGTAATGAAGGTCTATAAGCAGATGAAAATGTACAACGACCCTGAACTCAATCCTGTACTATACAAGAAGTGAAAAAAATAGCCGTCATACGTTTCTCTGCTCTTGGTGACGTGGCAATGCTTGTGCCTGTCGTCAAAGCGGTTGCGCTGCAACACCCGGATTTGGAGTTTACCGTCGTCAGCCGACGGCAAACCGAGGATTTATGGTCAGACATTCCTGCCAACGTCCACTTTTTCGGTGCAGACCTCAAAGGCATCCACCATGGCACTAAAGGATTGAAACGGCTTCTTGACGATATCGACTACCGTAGTTTCGACGCTGTAGCGGATATGCACTCTGTGCTAAGAAGCTGGTATATGGATTTCCGATGGAGGTTGGCAGGCATCAAAGTCCGCAGGATTGACAAAGGGCGCATCAGTAAACATTGGCTCGTCTCTCCTCTCAACCGCCACAAACGCCAACTTAAAACCACCATCCAAAGGTACGCTGACGTTTTCACTTCGTTGGGCATTGAACTTACTTTGCCTAAACCCGAAATCACCACAGGCGAAGGCATTGGAATTGCGCCATTTGCCGCAAAAAAAGGCAAGACCTACCCTTACGACCGTATGGAAGAATTGGTTATGAACCTTGCGAAAAAAGAGAAGGTTTATCTCTTCGGTGGTGGTGAGAAAGAGGTTGAAATGCTGCAAGATTGGGCATCATTCAACAAAAACATAACATGCGTTGCCGGCAAACATACACTCAAGGAGGAACTTGAAATCATCCGCGGCTTACGCATCATGATTTGTATGGATTCTGCCAACATGCACCTCGCATCACTTGTCGGCACTCGTGTAATCTCTATCTGGGGGGCGACTGACCCAAAGGCAGGTTTCCTCGGTTGGGGACAGTCTCCTAAAGATTGCATCTACCTTAAACTCCCTTGCCGCCCTTGTTCCATATACGGTGAGAAAAAATGCAGGTTCGGCGATTACCACTGTTTTGAATTTGACATATTCGACAGCATATATTCTAAATTGACAAAAGAACAACAATAACATTATGGATAAAACAAGTTACGCAATCGGTCTTAGCTTTGGTCAGCAGTTGGCCCAAAGCAACATCAAAGGCCTTGACTGGGAGTCTTTCGCAAAAGGTGTCGAAGCTATGTGCGAAGGACAAAAACCCGAAATCAACCTCGCCGAGGCTCAGCAATTGCTCACTGCCTATTTCAAGAAAATCGAGGACGAAGCCGCCAAAGCTGGTGCCGAGGCACGCAAGGCTGGCGAGGATTTCCTGAAAAAGAACGCACAGCGCAAAGAAGTAACCGTACTTCCAAGCGGCCTTCAGTACGAGGTCATCACACCAGCAATCGGAGTGAAACCAACAGAAAAAGACCGTGTTCGCGTCCACTATCATGGCACTCTCATCGACGGTACTGTTTTCGACAGCTCAGTACGCCGTGGCGAACCTGCCGAGTTTGGCGTGACACAGGTCATCAAAGGTTGGGTCGAGGCTCTGCAACTAATGTCAGTAGGGGCGAAATGGAAACTATTCATCCCTTACAACCTCGCTTACGGCGAACATGGGGCGGGTTCTTCAATCCCTCCATACGCTGTACTTATTTTTGAAGTAGAACTCATAAGTATTTTATAAAAACAATGAAAACAAAATTATTCGCTGTAGCCGTTATCATCGCTGCAACACTTCTCTCTTGCAACAACGGCCATTGCTCAGCAAAAATCGAAAACCACGTTGACTCTGTCAACTACATGTTTGGTCTCGTCAACGGTGCAGGCATCCGCACAAGCGTCCTCGGGGCAGACACCATGGACAAGAAAGCCGTAGAACTTTTCTGCAAAGGCTTTGAGAAGATTTGGGGCGTAACCGAAGGCCCAGAGTTCGTAAACGCCACAGGCTTCCGCACAGGTGCAACCTTGGCAAAGGAAATCAACTCAGGCTTCCTTTTCTCAGACTCAACAGTTCCCGTAAAGAAAGAACTCATCATTGAGTCTTTCGAGAAGACTATCAAAGGCGAGCCTTTCTGCATGGAAGGCGAGGAGTCTATGATTTACCTTCAGAACATCGTTTCTGGCGCACTGATGACAGGTCAAGCAGTCAACCCAACCAAGGGACAGATTGATACTATAAATATGTGTATCGGCTTCTTCAACGCTCGTCAGGCTCGCGACTACGTCTTGGGCAAAGACACTACCGACAAGGACATCAAAAACTTCATGAAAGGTTTCAAGAAGGGTATTGAAATGAAAGAGAAGGACGAGAAGATGCTCTCAGGTATGAACATCGCCGCCCAGTTTACAATGAGCCTCAAACGTGACAGCTTCCTCTTTGGCGAGAAAACATTGCCAATTGAGTGGGAGGCTATCGGACGTGGCGTAATCGAAGGCATACGCAACGACAAAAAAATGTTGATGACCGCTGACGAAGCAACCAAGTACCTCGAAGATATGATTAAGAAAATCCAAGAGGCTAAGAATGGACCAATCATCGAAGAGAATAAGGAGTTCCTCCGCCTCAACGCCGAAAGAGAAGAGGTTAAGGTGACAGAGTCAGGTCTTCAGTACGAAGTCATCAAAGAAGGCAAAGGTCCAAAACCGGTAGCAACAGACAAAGTTAGGGTTCACTACACTGGAAAACTCATAAACGGCACAGTTTTCGACAGCTCAGTAGAACGTGGCACACCTGCCGAGTTTGAACTCAACCGCGTAATCGCAGGATGGACTGAAGGTCTCCAACTTATGAACGTAGGTTCAAAATACATACTCTACATTCCTTACGAACTCGGTTACGGCGAACGTGGCGCAGGCGAACAAATTCCTGGCTACTCTACACTTATCTTCGAAGTCGAACTCCTTGACATTCTGAAATGATAACTGATACCAGAATCATTACCAACCAACTGGCACTTGAGGCGGCCCACCGCATGGCGACTGCCGCAATGACAGCTCCAAAAGGAAAAGGTGCTGACGACATTGAGTGCATAATAGTTGACGGCGAAGAAAAAGAAACATTGGCTGACCAGATGCTACGTCTGGCTGAAGGTCAGCCCAATGCTTCCTTTGTCCGCGACGCTGGCAACATCCGTGCGTCGGAATGCGTATTGCTTATAGGTTGCAAACGTATGCCCCTCGGTTTGAACTGCGGACACTGCGGTTTCGCAAAATGCGGTGAGAAAGCGAAAAACGTTCCTTGCGTATTCAACGTCACTGACCTCGGAATAGCAGTTGGCTCGGCGGCAGCTATGGCTGCTGACTCGCGTGTGGATACAAGGGTAATGTTCACCGCAGGGTTGGCTTGCATGGAACTTAACTGGCTTAAAGATTGTTCGCCTGTCTATGCGTTGCCAATATCAATTACCGCAAAAAGCCCATTCTTTGACCGCAAGCAATAAAAAACAAAGTAAAAACAAGGAAAGAGATAGGTCTATCCTTCGGTAGGGCTACGTCTTTGCTCGCTTTTTTATTGCTTGGCTGAAAAAAATTCTTTGCTAAGTTGTCAAAGAAATCGTGGATAATTTATAGTTTTTCGGGAATTTGGCAATCTTATTTTATGTAAATGCCACATTTTCAAATGTTTAACCAAAAAAAAAAAAAAAAAAAAACAGATTTCAATCGTGAACTATTCTAAGTTCAATTTGTCGTTAGTCGGCATAATTTTCATGGCAATTGTCCTCTATGGTTGCACTAAACATAAGACAAACGAAAATTACCAATGTATTATCGAAGACAGAATCAGGGTAAAAATGCTCGACAACCCAGATTCAGCGATGGAGTATGTAAACATAGCAGTAAAAGCAGACTCAATCTCGTATGAACATGGCGATTATCTTCATGCGTTTTACTATTACCAAATCAAGCAAGATTTCAAAACAGCTGAGAAGATTCTTGAGAAACTCAACGCATATTTTACAGACCATGAAATAGAAGGGCCAGAAGAGGATTCTCTATACACGGATGTCCTACTGCTGACGACAAAAAACCACCTCATACTTGGAAACTATTCAAAAGCAATGCATTATGCAAAGAAAGCCTCTAAAGTATGCAAGTCTAAAGAGGACGGTACCAAGTACATAGCGGCGGAAATGGATTGTGTGACGGGTTACGTCATGTGCTTGACGGGTGAAAAGGAAAAGGGAATGAAAATCATAAACGACGCTATTTCGTTCGTAAAAGGGGTAAATAAAATCACGGCATTCCATTCATATATCAATTGCCTGTCCAGGAAAATAGCAATTATGCAGGGAATGGACTCATGCAATTGCATAATTGCAATCTGCGACGAGGCAATGAGAGAAATAGAGGACGTAACTTCAAACACCGACATTGAAGAGATATTCCTCACAGAAAAAGATGTAAACGATTTCAAGCAATTCTACTTTGGAGTATTCACGGCATATAAATGCGCGGCACTTGCGAAACTGGGTGAAATAGACTCAACAAAAGCATTATTAAACAGATGTCTTGACACGGAATGGGGCAAACTCCATGAATATACAAGCCCAAGTTTGATTTGCGCATACGCAAAATTGGGTATGGAGGAGAAATTAGACAGTGCATATAATAGATTCATTGAAGCAAGCGAAGGGGACACCATACAAAGGAAATTGCTTACTCTGTTGGAAAACAAGGCTATTTTAGCAAAAGGCAAAAACAACATTCTGTTAGCCTTGCATTACACAGAGAAGTCAAAGGAAATCCAGAAACAGATATTCGACAAAGAATTAACAGACCAAATCATTGAAAACGCCATAGTTTTTGAAGAAGAACAGAAGGAAAAAGGGTTGGCTGAACTGCGGAAAACCGAAAAGGTGATTTGGATTACCCACTCTATAATTCTTTCATTCGTTATAATATTACTGGTACATTGGTATTACCACAGGAAGAAAGAGAAGCAACTGAAAGCCGCATATTATTCCCTGCTTGAAAAACAAGCTATAATAGACACCAAAAACAAACTCGTTTCATCAATAAACGATATTGAAAAAAGTGACGAGGACTTGCCTGCGATAATACTTTTCAAGCGTATCTTGGATGAAATGAAAAACAGCAAACCTTACCTAAAGGAGAATTTCACGATTAACAAGATGGCAGAATTGCTGGGGACAAACGTAAACTATGTGTCACACGCCATCAGTTATGGAAGTCACAAAACCTTCCCTCATTGGTTGGCGGAATACAGGAACCAGATAGCCATAAAGGCGCTTCAGGAAAACCCTAACCTCTCCCTCAATGACATCTGCCTTTTGACGGGACACAACACAAGAGAGACCTTCTCACGCCAATTCAAGACAATAAATGGCATTAGTTTTACGGAGTTCAAGCAACAAATCACGAAAAGCAAAAACGACTAAAACCCTAATAATCAAATTTACTTGTTGACGAAAAAGGAAACGTATTTTTTTATGTATTCCGTCACCTCTCTTACATAGAAAATCTTTAACTTTGCACCGTTAAAAAACAAAGTTTTTTCAATGGAAGCAAAAACGTACGACAAGGAGAGATTGGAAGCAGTGAAACTGTGCAGGGAATTACACAGACTGATTATAGACAAGAAACTCTATCTTCAAGACAACATTAGCCGTGTAGAGTTGTCCCGTATGATGAACGTAAACCCCGATTACCTATATCAGGAAATCAAATTAGGGTCAGGCTTTACTTTGAGGAACTTCATCAAGGCAATCAGGATGAATATAGCATACAAAATGCTAAGCCAAACTAATTGCAATATGAAAATCGTCCTCGCAGAATGCGGTTACAAAGACAAAAGCCCTTTTTACCGTGCATTCAACGAAAGGTTTCACTGTTCTCCTACACAATTGAGGAAACGATATTTCGCAAACTGACCATTTCGGAAAATTGTCCCTTGGCTGAAGCATGAACTTCAGCCACGCCTGTACGACTAATCAATTCCCGAACATTATCGGAATTAACGCCTGAGCCAGCCATAATTTCCAACCTTCCATCAGCTACACTAACCATTTCACGGATAACATCCGCACCTTCAATGGCGGTAGCCTTGCCGCCAGAAGTCAGCACACGACAAAAACCCATCTCGACAAGTTTCTCAACCTTGGCAGGAATATCATTACAGCGGTCAATAGCCCTGTGGAAAGTAATATCTTTTCCAAGAGCGGCATTAATCAAAAACCAACAAGCGTATTCATCAATATTACCCTCGGGAGTCAAAGCCCCGAAAACAACACCATTGGCACCCAACTCAAAAGCACGGGAAATATCATTCACCATTACAGCGATTTCATCATCATTATAAACAAAATCGCCAGGACGAGGACGTATAAGAACGTTGACAGCAATCCCCGTAGAGATTGCCGCACGTATCAGACCTTCAGAAGGTGTCAAACCCCCAACTTCCAAGGCTGAACAGAGTTCTACCCTATCAGCACCCGCCTCTTTAGCCGCCAAGACACTGCGAATATCGGTGGCACAGATTTCCAGTTTCATACCTCAATATCCTTATTGACGTTCCTACTGCCAAAAATAGCATAGCAGAGCATAAGGACGAAGCCAAACAAAGGAACCATATAACCGGCCATATAACCAAATTGGTCAGAAATAGCATTTTGCAACAGCGGCAACACCCCTCCACCAACAACCATTGTCATAAAGATACCTGAAGCCGCGGCAGTGTATTTGCCAAGACCTGCTGTTGCCATAGAGAATATGCAAGACCATAAGGCACTGGTGCAAAGGCCACAGAAAACCAAGAGAATAGCAGCCACAGGGAGGTTGACGCTCTCAAAGCCAGAACCAGTAAATAGAATCATTGAACTCATTGCCCCCCTCGTGCCAAGGAACATAGCCAAAGAGACCAAAACAACGCCACAAGTCATCAAAACAACAGAAATCTGACGACTGCTGAAACGATTTGCTATAAAACCAGAAAGAAAACGCCCAACCAACATCATAAACCAATAAGTACCTGCCACGAAACCTGCGACGGATGTAGCAACCTCTGGGTCCAAACCACTTGCCGTTGAGTCCGAAAGGAAGAAAATCAAACCGCCAGGAATGCCAACCTCGGTGCCTACATAGAAGAAAATAGTAATAGCACCCAAAACGAAATGACGGAAAGACCAAGGGGAATCAAACTGCTTCTCACCTTTAACGGCTGCTGACTCAGGGTCTTCGATAGACGTAAACATCAGCACAAGGAAAGCCGCCAACAACACCGCCATTGCAATGTAAAGCACGATATTGACATCAGCAATCTTAGTGTCAACAGTGACAAGACCAATCATGGCTCCTACAAGCATAGGGGTCAAAGTAGCAGTCAAAGAGTTAAGCGTACCACCTATCAAATTCAACTGATTTCCGCGGTTCCCCCCTCCACCGATAAGCACAAGCATAGGATTGACGACTGTGTTCAGCATACACACACCCAAACCTGAGACAAAAGCACCACAAAGGTACATTACAAAACCACCTGCCATGCCAGAAAGCCACTGCAACAAAACACCCATGAAACAAGCAGCCACACCAAACATAGCCGTGTTCTTATAACCAATCTTGGCAAGCATTTTCCCAGATGGTATTCCCATAAAAAGGTAGGCGAGGAAGACCATGGCGTTGCCAATCATACCTATAGCATTGGCGTTTGGCGAGCCAATGAAACTATTTTTCCATATTACGCCTATTGGTGCGGCAAGATTAGTCACGAAAGATATCATCGCAAAGAGGAACATCATCGTGATGATAGCTACTGTATTTTTCTTCATAACGTTATTGTTTTTTGATAATGAATAATAAACCCATTTTGGTAGTATTCTCTACCCCCCCTAAAACCTAGCCCATGCAAACCATAGACGAACCCCATCAACTTCCACCAAGGAAATGACCTGACTTCTGTTTGCCATCAGACTCAAGGTCCTCAAGGTGTAGCTGCCAACGCCAAATATTCCTCATCGCCTCTTTTAGTTTGTCGGCATTCTCAGGCATGTCCCCGACAATCTCCATACCCACCTTCACATTATTCACATACTCGAACATTTTAACGAACCCAATGTCGCTCAACCTGCAACCGCTCGTCAAATCTTGTTTTACCAACCTCTCACTCTGCTCTTTCTCTATAATATGTTTGTGGATCCTGGCAATTTCCATTATGTCAATATAATCCATCACCCTGTTTTCTCGCACAACGACATTGACATCCTTTCCTGCTGCGGCTCGTGCGACGTCAATCTGCAAATCACCCCTATCGCCACAGAAACCTATCAATGATGTAGGATGCGCACCTATTGCCGCCGCATGGTGGACGATAGTACAACGCAACTCCTTGTTGACATTCATAGCGTCCTTAATAATACGCTCACCCATCACAAGGCTTGAATGATAGACGCTATCTGAATCTGCCGCCATAGGCACGCTGCAAATTAGATGGTTTATCCTATGGACAGGCAACAATTCCAACAATGTAACTAACGAGCCTATATTATTACGGTAGTAAGCCAAAGGATTTGCGCCCGAAGCTTCCTCATTCTTCAATGCCGCGCAATGGATGACCGCCTTAATTCCCCCCACCTTGCTTATAAACTTATCCATGGCAACATAATCCTTACAGTCGATATTCTCGTAGGCGGGTTTTACATCCGTTATCTTCTCGATACCTTCCAGCACGTCTATATTTGAACAGGAAAGGTTATCCACAAGGCACACCTCGAAACCAGCCTCTATAAGTTCGACGGCGGTATGCGAGCCAATATAGCCCAAAGCGCCAGTTATCAAAATGCGGTTGCTTTTGTCATCGCTCATATTGAGCATTTTCCTCAGTCTTTCAGCAAAGCCCATATCACATTCTATTATATCTCAACTTTTGTCTTTTTCTTTAATTCAAAATCACGTCCAAGGTACTTCTCACGGACGGTAGGGTTCTCGGCAAGTTCGGGAGGAGTTCCCTTGAAAAGGATTTTACCCTCAAACAACAGATAGGCACGGTCTGTTATAGAGAGAGTCTCATCCACGTTATGGTCTGTTATGAGAATACCAATATTCTTATCCTTCAAGTGCCAAACAATATCCTGGATATCCTGCACGGCTATAGGGTCAACTCCTGCGAAAGGCTCGTCAAGCATGATAAAATTAGGCTCAATGGCAAGGCAACGGGCAATCTCGCAACGACGACGCTCACCTCCCGAAAGACGGTCACCGATATTGTGACGAACCTTGTGAAGACGGAACTCGGAGATTAGAGCCTCCAGTTTCTGCTCCTGCTGCTCCCTCGTGAAACTCGTCATTTCGAGAACCGCACGGATATTATCTTCGACGGAAAGCTTACGGAAAACGGACGCCTCCTGCGCAAGATAACCAATACCAGCCTGCGCACGTTTATAGACAGGATATTTTGTGATTTCGGTGTCGTCAAGGAAAATTTTGCCGCTGTTTGGCACCACAAGCCCCGTCGTCATATAGAAAGTCGTCGTTTTCCCTGCACCGTTGGGCCCAAGCAAACCGACAATCTCACCCTGCTCAACTTCAATCGAAACATCGCTAACCACAGTGCGTTTGCCGTAAGTTTTGAACAAATGTTCAGTCCTTAATTTCATATTAAAACAAGCCAAAAAAATTCTCTGCAAAGATAGTCAAAAAAATTTGGTATTTCAAGAAATATGTAGTAAATTTGCACGGAAATTTACACGTAAACTAATTCAATAATAATAACAATAAAAATTTTAATCATTATGTCTTGGTTATCAAGCTCTTCAATCGGTAGAAAAGTTGTAATGAGCGTGACGGGAACATGTCTCGTCCTCTTCCTTCTTTTCCACGCTTCCATGAACATTGTTGCCATTTTCGACTCGATTAATGGCACAGAAGGCTACGAAGCCATCTGCGAATTCCTCGGTGCAAACTGGTATGCACTCGTAGGTACAGTTGGTTTGGCGTTCCTTGTATGTGTTCACATCGTTTACGCTTTCATCCTGAACGCACAGAACTACCGTGCGCGCGGTCAAGAGCGTTATGCCATCCCAGGCCGTCAGAAAGAGGTGGAGTGGGCATCACTGAACATGTTGGTACTTGGTATCATCGTAGTTCTCGGTCTTGGCCTCCACCTGTTCAACTTCTGGGCTAAAATGCAGTTGCCAGAGATTCTCGGCTATTACCCTGAGAGTGGTACCGAACTCATCGAGTACACATTCTCACAGTGGTACTTTGTAGTTGCCTACATCATCTGGCTCGCCGCTCTGTGGTTCCACCTTACCCACGGAATCTGGTCTGCAATGCACACCCTTGGATGGAACAACAACATCTGGATGCAGCGTTGGAAATGCATCGCCAACATCATCGCTACAATCGTGATTTTGATGTTCGTTTGCGTAGTACTCTATTTCTTTGGTTATAGCTGCAGTTGCTGCTCATGCTGTGCTTAATCCCTCACCTCTAAAACTATTATCACAATGATACAAAGAGAAGAATTACTCAAGAACGGCAAAGTTGTTGCTGCCATTCCTGAGGGTCCATTGGCAGAGAAATGGACTAACTATAAGGCTCACCAGAAACTCGTGAACCCTGCCAACAAGCGTAAACTCGACGTTATCATCGTCGGTACTGGCCTTGCCGGTGCTTCTGCCGCCGCATCTCTCGGCGAGATGGGCTTCCATGTTCTCAATTTCTGCATTCAGGATTCACCTCGTCGCGCTCACTCAATCGCCGCACAGGGTGGTATCAATGCCGCTAAGAACTACCAGAACGACGGTGACTCGGTTTATCGTCTCTTCTACGATACTATAAAAGGTGGTGACTATCGTGCTCGCGAGGCTAACGTCTATCGTCTTGCCGAGGTTTCCAACTCTATCATCGACCAGTGCGTTGCACAGGGTGTTCCTTTTGCCCGTGATTACGGTGGATTGCTCGACAACCGTTCATTCGGTGGCGCACAGGTAAGCCGTACTTTCTACGCTAAAGGACAGACTGGCCAGCAGTTGTTGCTCGGCGCATACTCAGCCCTCTCACGTCAGGTTCAGAAAGGCACTGTAACTCTCTACACTCGTTACGAGATGCTTGACCTCGTAATCATCGACGGTCGCGCACGTGGTATCATCGCACGTAACCTCGTGACAGGTAAGATTGAGCGTTTCGCCGCACACGCAGTAGTTATCGGTACTGGTGGTTATGGCAACACCTTCTTCCTCTCCACCAACGCAATGGCTTCTAACGGCTCTGCTGCTTGGCAGGTATATAAGAAAGGTGCATGGTTCTCAAACCCTTGCTATGCACAGATTCACCCAACATGTATCCCTAAGCATGGCGAGTTCCAGTCTAAGTTGACCCTTATGTCAGAGTCTCTGCGTAACGACGGTCGTATCTGGGTTCCTAAGAAGAAAGAGGATGCCGAGGCTATCCGCGCCGGCAAACTGAAACCAACTCAGATTCCTGACGAGGACCGCGACTTCTACTTGGAGCGTCGTTACCCAGCATTCGGTAACCTCGTGCCACGTGACGTTGCATCACGTGCCGCCAAGGAGCGTTGCGATGCAGGTTTCGGTGTGAACGAGACTGGCTTGGCTGTATATCTTGACTTCAAATACGCTATCGAGCGTCTTGGCAAGGATGTGGTAGCTGCACGTTACGGCAACCTCTTCCAGATGTACGAGAAGATTGTTGACGACAATCCATACGAGACTCCAATGATGATCTTCCCTGCTATCCATTATACAATGGGTGGTATCTGGGTTGACTACGAGTTGCAGACCTCTATCCGCGGTTTGTTCGCTATCGGCGAGGCTAACTTCTCCGACCATGGTGCCAACCGTCTTGGTGCATCTGCTCTTATGCAGGGCTTGGCTGACGGTTACTTCGTATTGCCTTACACTATCCAGAACTACCTGGCAGACCAGATTCAGGTTCCTCGCTTCTCGACTGACCGTCCTGAGTTCGAGGAGGCAGAGAAGGCTATCCAGGACAAGATTGACCGCCTGATGAAGATTCAGGGCAAACGCTCTGTTGATTCTATCCACCGTGAACTCGGCAACATCATGTGGGAGTACGTTGGTATGGGCCGTACGAAAGAGGGTCTGGAGAAAGGTATCGCACTTATCGCTGACCTCAAGAAGGTATTCTGGAGCGACCTGTTCATCCCTGGCAAGAAGGCAGACTTCAACGTCGAGCTTGAGAAGGCACTCCGTCTTGCAGACTTCCTTGAGATAGGCGACCTCATGGCTCGTGACGCATTGATGCGTGAGGAGTCTTGCGGTGGTCATTTCCGCGAGGAGTATCAGACTGAAGAGGGTGAGGCACTCCGTCAGGATGACAAGTTCTCATTCGCTTCTTGCTGGGAGTATCAGGGCGAAGACGCTGAACCTAAGATGCTCAAGGAGCCTCTCGAATATGAGTTCATCAAACGTCAGACACGTAACTATAAAGCATAAAAAATCATGGATAAGAACATTAATATAACTGTAAAGGTTTGGCGTCAGGCTGGTCCAAAGGCTAAGGGCGCTTTCGAAACCTACAAATTGCAGAATATATCTCAAGGCAGCTCTTTCCTTGAGATGCTTGACGTACTCAACGAACAGTTGGTTAACAAAGAGCGCAAAGAACCAATAGCATTCGACCATGACTGCCGCGAAGGTATCTGCGGTATGTGCTCGCTCTACATCAACGGTCACCCACACGGACCTGACACAGCGGTTACAACATGCCAGTTGCACATGCGTCGTTTCAACGATGGCGACACTATCACCATTGAGCCATGGCGTTCACACGCATTCCCTGTAATCAAGGACCTTGTCGTTGACCGTCGCGCATACGACAAAATCATGCAGGCTGGTGGTTACATCTCTGTCAACACAGGTTGCGGCGTAGATGCCAACGCAATTCCTATCAGCAAGGTTGCTGCTGACGAGGCTATGGATGCTGCATCTTGCATCGGTTGTGGCGCATGTGCCGCAGCTTGCAAGAACGGTTCCGCAATGCTCTTCGTCTCTGCGAAAGTTTCTCAACTTGCCCTCCTTCCTCAAGGCAAGGTTGAGGCCGCACGTCGTGCTAAGGCTATGCTTGGCAAAATGGACGAACTCGGATTTGGTAACTGCACCAACACAGGAGCCTGCGCAGCTGAATGTCCTAAGAGCGTTTCCCTGAGCAATATCGCACGTTTGAACCGTGAGTTCATCTGCGCTAAACTTGGTGATTAATAGACAGTAAGGATGGGGAATACCCTATCCCAAAATAAAAAATGGCAGTTTCAGAAAAAAACTGCCATTTTTTTGTCACAAACAATGTGTTTTTCCGTCTAATATATAAAAGCATCGTTTATGAAATACGACGAATTCTATCGAAAAAACCGCACTAAGCTTGTAGGCATAGCCTATAGGATACTGCGCAATAGGGACGATGCTGAAGACACTGTGCAGAATGTTTGCCTTTCGTTGCTTGAGTCGTGGAAAAGCATAAACATCCTTGACATAGACGCATACTCCACACGAATGGTGCATAACGCTGCCGTCCAAGAACTTAGGGATAGAGTGGAAATTAGCGAACTTAGCGAGGAACACGCCCCACTCTCTTCCGCACCTGACGAAAGGATAATCACCAAAGAGTTTGCCGAACAACTGGACAAAGCGATAGCACAACTGCCAAGCAACCAACGGAACGCATTGCTACTCAAGCAGGAACGTGGTTTGACATATCCAGAGATAGCAAGCCTGATGAACGAAAGCGAGACAAACGTCCGCCAGCTCATTTCGCGCGCCAGAAGACAGTTGGCATCGTCAGTGAAAACACAATAAAAATGAATATAAAAGACTTAATCGAAGGCTATTATGCCGGAACCCTCACCGACACTGAGGAGGAACAACTTGAGATGCTGATGAAGTCAGCTCATCCCGACATCCCAAAGGAGGAAAGAAGGCTATACCTCGGGCTTGCCAACCTGCCTATAACAGATAGACCTGCTAAAAGGCATAACGCATTTGCGCTGAGAGCCACGTCAATAGCAGCGACAGTTGCCCTTGTCTTAGGGTTGGGATACTACCTGTATATTGAACAGCAAAGGCAGATTGTCACCGAGCAAGAGATACTGGAACTTGCCATGGGGAATATGGGTAAGGCACTCCACAAATCAGACACCACGCGCCAACAATTAGCTACGATTATCAACAAAATCGGCACTGACACCTCAACACAAGAAACAAATAAAGCATCAGGAATATGAAGAAACTATTTCTCACAATGGCTTTCGCAAGCCTCGTCTTCTGTTCGGCCATTGCCCAAAACGAGGCTGACCGCGCCGTGGCAACCCTCGTGGCTGACCTTGCCCAACTGTCCAAGGATAAAGCCTCATTCTCGTCTATGAAATGCAACAAGAATATGTTGTCACAATTCAATATATCCACCGCTGACCCCGCTCTACAGGATATGTTAGACAACATAGAACGCCTTTACATGGTTTACACAACCGATGCCACCACAGCACAACTTATCCGCAAACGCATTCAGGACCTTGACTCGCGGAAGTTGCTGAATAATTACACCGAAATACAACAAGAAGGTAACAAGGTGCTGATTTACGTCCCAGCCGTTATGCAGATGACCTACGCTATAGGCGTTATCAGTTCAAACGAACAAAATGTCCTCATCGTCCTTGCGGATGATAATTTCTATAATCTCGTCGAACGGTTAAGAACCGAATAAAAAACTAACTTTCAAGTACATAAAAACAGTAAAAAGCCGTTCAAAAAGAACGGCTTTTTTCAGCCATGATAAGCCCACGCAAAGTGAGATACTTATCCTGACTCTTGAACACAGCCTCATAGATAGCCCTTTGGGTAGAGTTCGCCATAATGGTCGCCACGGCTGCCGCAACCTGCGCCAAGATGGTCTGGGTTGCCAACTGGGCCGCATTAAACGAATGCACACCCTTGTTCGTCCACACGAAGTTCTTACCGTACTTCACGTAGAACACCTGGTCCTCTTTCTTGTTCAACTTACCGCTGATACTATTCAGCAACGAAATCGGTCTTGCAATTTTACGGGTCGGAAAGGGTAAGACACATAAAAACCTACCCCCAACTTTTCAGGTGAAATTATTGAAATTATTGAAATCGTATGCAAGCCGAAACCTCAAATGCGCACATAAATGTACACACAAACTCACAACACAAAAGAGCAAGCAAAGAGCAAGCCCTACCGTACCATAAAAAACAGAAAATCGTATAATGACTTCTCAAACGATTTCAATAATTTCAATAATTTCACCTGAAAACTTGGGGGTGGTTTTTCCTCCTGTTTTATCCTTTCCAATCACTCGTCAACGCCAAAAGCATTGACAAAAGCAATCATTCTTTGGTCAATTGCTTCATCAAATTTCTCAGCTTAAGGCATTTCAATGTCGCTTTCTCCATTCATTGTGGAAGCCAGTTCCATATCACAGTATTTAATCATATCCATTGTGACATACAACCTTAATTGACATTTTTGTTTATTTATATTGCAACGAGAGTTTGTAACGATGGTCAAAGTCCTCGCGAGAGCAGAACAGGACGCTCATATCCTGGTTGTTGTAAACGGACGACCAGATGGTAATCCAAGGCCAGGCTAATTTGTTGTCGATGTCCAAAGTAGGGTCATGTTCCATCATCATCTTCATCTTGGCAATGCAGTCAGGGTCGTTTTTCATGATGCGTGCGGCATAGCAGATATCCATGGCATCCTGCGAGGTGATGGACTGTTTCAGATAGAGCAACGAGTCAACGACATCGTGACGCCAGAACCCCATCTCGTCACCCAAAGTCATGTCTTTAGGGAACTCCATTGCGTCTTTCGAGAGATAATAGTTGGTAGCGACAACGTAATTGTCACCCTTCTGTGGATGGATGGCAGGATATTCTGGAGCCTGAGTACGAGGATTGTTCTTCAAGTCATTACCCCTAAGGACACGCATCTGGTTTTCAGTCCACTCAATGACAGCACGGTCGCCTGACTTGTCTGCAAATTCAAAGTGCATGTCAATCCATGGGATTGTGCTAAATGGAGATGTCTGGAAAACAGATATGATGTTGAACTGTTCCAACATTGAGACAGCCTGATTGACGGTGGAGCAACGGTCAAGGATTACACGGGTAATCATGGCGTTGGTCAGGTTGGTCTTTCCTGCCACCTCTTGATGTGTGCCATCATACTCCAGAACCATGAGCCCTGACATTAGTCCTGCCTCGTTCATACCATCAAGGATGAAATAAGGGGCATAGAGTGCAAGTTCCTGCATACGAGGTGTCCTGTAGCCAAACTCTTCGCCCATGAACTGTGTCAGGATACCCAAATCGACAGTGCCGACTGTGGCGTAGCGTGTGATATTTCCGTCAGCGTCTTTGACTTGTGGTGTGTGGACAATCAACGTGTGGTCGTCTTTTGGCGGGAAGTCGTAATTACGTCCCATGACATAACCTCCGTTTTTGCCATCTGCGCTGAAACAGGTGCAGCCACCACAGTAGTTGTAGATTGAATCAATGTTCAACCCCAATATTTCGGTGAAATCGGTTTTCGAATCTGGCAATATGACACGCTTGATTGCCTCAAAAAGAGAAACCAGGTCGGCAGATTGTTCGTTCAGGACTTCATCCAACTTGTAGTCGAAAAGGCAGTTCATCTCGTAAAGATAATCTTGGTCATCAATCCTGCGCAAGGTCTGGATGGTTTTCCATTGGTCGTCAGTCCATGTGACTCCGTCAGGTTTCACCGACGGGGTCTCAGGTCCGTCGGAAGATTTCTTACAACCGACAATGACAAACAAGACAATTGCCAAAAGGAAAAAATAATACTTTTTCATAGCTTAATCTTAATTTTTGATTTCAACCATTTATCACTCAAGGACTTCACCATTTTCAATGATAACTTCTTGCTTTTGTATCGCTGATTTGGCAGTTTCTAAGAAATCTTCGTAATTATCAGGTTTCACACCTTCGTAACACGCATAAAATCCACCAGATTTCCCCGATTGCCATGTTTCTCCACCATCAACCGAGACACCTACCTTGAAAGACAAGTCACACTCAAAATCAAATTTCTCAGTCGGTGCTGCAATGTCAGCAAATACAGGGTCGAAAACTACTTTGAGTCTGTTCGAGATGTCAATGTCTTTAAGTTCAAAATCGTTCTCAGATTTTGTCAGAGTGCTTTTCAATTCGTCATTGATAAACACATTAACAGAAACCAAGTCACCAGCAAAGCGATTTGTTTCAAAATGAGCAATTACGACACCTTTAGCGACACCTACAGGAGTAGGAGGAACTACAGGTGATTCGTCATCGTCTTTTTTACAACCGGACAAGACCAAAAGGCTTGCCAAAATAGATAAGAACAATACTTTTTTCATAATGATTTTTGTGTTTGCAGTGGGGGCTTTTTATTCAAAAGCATTGCAAAAACCAGTAGTCCCCGTTGTCTGGTTGGAGCAATTAGAGAACCTTGTTGTCTTTGGTTAGAAATCGAGTGCAAAGGTACAATTTTTTTATTAAATAAAACCGATTTTGTTTGCAAATATTCGCCCCTCCCTTAATAATTTTTAACAGTTTATTGTTCAGTGTATTATAAAAAATACTCTGTGCCCAGACTTTAATCATTAGGGATTGTTTACGGGTTTGCATGTCATTTTGCAGGCTGTGACTTGTCGTAATTTCTGAGGAATATTGACATTTTATGCGATAGAAGAACCCACCTTAAGAATTTATAGCCAAGTGCGTGGCAGGGTGAAGGCTTTGGTTGCTGATTGGGGACTTATCGAGTGTTTGTCGCTTGGTTTTGATGAGTGAAAAAAAGAAGGTTTTTCTTGGTGGAGTGAGAAATATTGCGTAACTTTGCAGGACCGAAAAAAATTATTAGACCATGAAACACTATATCATCCTTTTGTTTGTCTTGGCCTTGACGGCTTGCAGTTCGGGGAACAAACCTATGTCGAATGTTTTTACCGTCAATGACGTGGAGTTCAAAATGATTTACGTCGAAGGTGGCTCTTTCGTAATGGGGACTAACGACACCATCGACACATACCCCCGCGAAAGACCGGCCCATAAGGTTAGAGTCAATTCGTTCTACATAGCGGAAACAGAAGTGACGCAAGAGTTGTGGGAAACAGTGATGAACGAGAACCCAAGCAGGCACTCGGATTACAAACAATTGCCAGTGGAGAATGTGACTTGGGCAGAATGCCAGGAGTTCATCGCACGACTGAACGAATTGACGGAAGAACATTTCAGTTTGCCTACTGAAGCTGAATGGGAGTTCGCAGCAACAGGCGGAAGGAAAAGCAAAAGTTTTATGTTCTCAGGCAGCAATTACCCACCAGAAATAGGATGGATAATGGACAACAGCGGCAACGAGACTCATGGAGTGAAGGAGAAGATGCCTAACGAACTTGGAATCTACGATATGACGGGAAACGTTTGGGAGTGGTGCCAGGATTGGTTTGCGACGGATTACTACAGTTTCTCGCCAGAGGATAACCCACAAGGGCCAGAGCTTGACCCTAACCTCCCAGCAGATTCAGTAGCTTGCCACCCAGTCAGGGGAGGAGGATTCAGCACAGTGGCAAACCGTTGCAGGAATACACACCGCGCAGGGGTTGACCCGGAAATACCGGCACAGAATTACGGGTTGAGGTTGGTGCTGAGGTGAATAATATCGGTTGACTTGCCGTCATAAGAGCCAATGACGGGGTTGTTGAGTTGGTCGATGAAGTCAAAAGAAAATGAGAGGTCATCGTCGGTCAAGGAGAAACCAAAGAGAGTGCCTGAGAGAATGTTAGCCTTGCCGACTGAAGAGCCGGCATAGAAGACGTTCCAATAAGTTCCCCAACTGGCATTCTGAAGTTTATGGCCATACATGACACCAACTTCGGCGGGATTAGAAGAGACGGAATAGTCACCGTCAAGAGGACGAAGGTCAGACGGGGAGGTTATCCCCAAAGAGAACTGCACACCACTACGCAGTCTGCCGTCGTCGCTGAAACGTGCATCGGCGGAGTAGAAAATCAACTCATAATAAGAGTATTCGGGGCTGAAAAGATGTTCCCAATTATAAATCTTGCAGGTGGAAAGCGCGGTGTTGACAGTATCGAAACTGATAGTGCCAAATGCAGGTTGGTCAACAAGGCGGTTGGCAATGTGCTTGCCTGTATATTCACCCGACGAGAGACCAGTGGCAGAGGTGAAAGTGAAAGAATAACGGAGGAAATCGTGTTCGGAGGACGAGACTGCGACAGATGCGGCAGTTATAGGGATAACGGCAGTTGTATCACCATTTTCGGCAATAGTAACCACCTGGGAAAGGGAATCGTGGAAGAGGACTTTTGAGTCATCACCAGCAAAGAGGTCGCAATCGTCTGCCACAAAAAAGAGTCGGAAAACCGTGCCGTAACCCTTATGCTTGACAGTGTCCATCGAGAATGTGCCAGGGTATGCCGTAAGACGGAGAATGAACTCACTTGAGTCGCTTTCGGGAACATATCCGACATGGTCAATACGTATTGAGGAAAATGAGTGTGAGACCCCTTCAATGGTAAAATAACCCTGCGACTGCACAGGTTTGTTGTAGGAACAACCTGCGAGCAGTAGCAGGGTCGATAATATGACAATCGCTTGCCTCATCAATCTTCGTCTGTTTGCGGCGTATATTGATAGATAAAGACAAGGTTCATGGTCGCAAGAGGATTACCGTTGGAGAAGATAATCTTGACAGGAATGGTTTGAGGCTCGCCCAAATCCTCATCTGGAATCATCACATGGTGTTGTACCGGATAGGTTTCGCCCTGTCCAAATTCGAAAGGTCCCCAGTGACCACTTCCCGTAAAGTCTGTGCGACATTCACCGAACACGCACATTGAGTAGATATAATCGGCAAAAGCAGGGTCACGCTCCTCGTCAAGGCAGAAATCAACGGCGGACTGGTCGTCGATGTTTACGTTGAAGTGTGAAACCATCTCGCCATACTCAAAGTGGGAGACGTAGATAGTATCGTTGTTTTTGTACTCGATTTCGTTATTTTCGTCAGTAACGGTGAAGAAACCAGGATTCTTGACAGGAGCCGCAGCACCAATTTCAGTCTCGGCACACTGCAATACCTCATGAGTCTCGCCGTCAATGAGGGCTGCAACGACAACATAATGTTTGCCGACAAGAGGGTCGAGTGTAAACTCGCCCGAAGCTGTAGCCTTATCATCGAAATCGAACGCAAGAAACTCACCCCAAATGTTGCCATCGCCATTGAGGCAACGACGGAAGACATGACGGTGCATGTATTCATGCTCTTCGCCTTGCTGAGTGAGTTGAGGAGCCACGATGCTGTCCTCGACCAACCAGACAAGCAGATGCTCGTTGGATGAGGTCAGACCTTGGATACATTCGGCGTTAACGGTATAAGAGTATTCGTCAGCCTTGACTTCCAGAGTGTAGCGTGCCGTGTCGTTCATCCGGTTGAGAACGGCGGCAGCCCAACGGTCAAAAGAGTTGAGATACTCACCTCTGTACTTTTTCATATCAATGACACCTTTTGGAAGTCCTGTGCCAAGGGAACCACCGAAAGCCTTGAAATAATCCATAGCCTCTTTCGAAGCAAACTCAGGTCCTTCGGTGCCAGGGTCAGTGAAAGTCATCCCTTCGGGGTGCATTGAGACAACGATGCAGTTTTCGGGATAAGCCTCGGCAATCTGGCGGGCGTTCTCTGCCGCATCAGGGCAGTTTACACATCGCCAACCGGTGAAATCCATGAGAAGGACTCTTCGCTCGGAAGTCTCGCTTTTTCCAACAGGCTCGAAACGGTCATCTTGTTTGATGACATCGCAGGCTGCAAACGCAAATATGGCGACAAGCGCAAATAAAATCTTTTTCATAATCTACATAGTTAGAATTGAACGAAGTAGCCGACAGTCAGACCTTTCTGTGCTGGAATCTGACGGCAGACACCACCGTTGCAGTTGTAGCCCTCTTTGGCACGGAGGTAAGCCAACTGTATACGGTGAGAGCCGTGAGAGTATGCAAAAGTGATGTTATAGTAGTTTATGTCACTGCGGAAATAGTAGTTGTCAGAAGCGGAAATCATAAAGTCCTTGAACAAAGAAAGTTCGACAAGACCAAAGACGTTGTTGCCGTAATCATGTCCGCCAATTTCGTAATCCTCTTTTGACTGTGTGGTGTATTGGTACTGACCCTCAATGCGGAGGTTCACATTCTTGCTGCACTTGATTTGGAAATCGGTGACGATGGTGTGAGCCTGGAGAAACTCGCCATGACCGCGGATTACCTCCTGATTGTAACGTTGGTACATATAGAGGGCAATCATCGAGAAGTTCTTGGTTATACGCTTGTTGAACTCAAGGTGCGCATCAAGGTAATACTCGTCGCCAGTACTGAAGAACTTGGTGGTATAGACATCCGTACCCCAAAGTGTTCCACGGACTTTAGCAACCGTATCTTTGTCAAGGCCGAGAATATATGTTCCACGGAGTTTGAATGTCGTGCCATACTTTCCGCCCATAGCAGTCTTAGGTTTGAACTTATAGGCTAATTCCAACTGGTATGCCCACTCGCCGTTTGCCTGAGTGGCGTATGGAAGGTTGCTTGCACATGCGTAAGTATGAGTATAACCAAAAGCAGGCATATTATTGAGATTTCCAGCCGTTGCGCCAAGACCGCGATCAGAACGAAAGACCATATTCTCAGAGCGTTTGACCTGAGCGAGGATACTCATACCTTTCTGGGAATAGCCGAGAGATGCGAAAAGAGCCTGACCTGGACGGTAGCTGTAGTCGTTTTCGGCGGTAGGGTCGTTAGCCTTGTAAGCATACTCCAACATTGCACGCCATCCTGCGTGAGAGAAGTCGGCACGAACCTCGCCCGCACCAACGAATTTAGGAAGAACCAGACGATAGCCGCCTGTGTTGTCCATAATCACAATTTCCTCGTCCTCATTATATTTAGAGACAAACGAGCCGCCGAGACGGAGATGGTAGTCATTGTCCATCATAAACTGTGACCACTGGTCGATGTCAAGGTCGAGGTTGAAGCCCATCATACCGTTCTTCGAGAAGTCAAAGCCGTAGGCATTGTCTTTGTTGAAGTTGAAGTACTGACGCTGCATACCTCCGAGAGCCTTGAAAGTGATACCCTTGTAGGGGGTAAGTATGACACGTGCGCCACGGATTGCGTTGTCAACACCAAGGGTGCGTTCCTCGTATGCACGGAAAAGCATACCCGAGCCAAATTGGTCATAGATGTCGCCGATTGTCACATTGAAATACTTGTACCCGCCAGAAACATAGAGACCTTTGATGCCACCACCGGCGAAACCCTGTTCAAAACCAGGGAGAGGTTTGTGCATCAACTCAAGACGTGCGCCAGCGTTGACGTATGTTGACGTGAGATTGAGGTTTAAATATGTGTTGCTAAGGAATGGGTCATCGGCAGTCGCGCCAATGGCCTTATCCTCCTCGGGTACAAGAATGTCTGTCTGGAAGGAGCCATGCAACTGCACGGAACTCTCCTTCTTCTCCTTCTTGCCTTGTTTGACTGCCACGGAGTCAACAGACTCGGTGGCGAAAAGCGAAACAGACAGAGCAAGAATGGTTATTACGCTGAAAATCCTTTTCATTATTTGGCGTTCTTACGGAGTATTTCTATAATGTTTTCCTCTGAACCGTCTGTGTAACCGGTGTGAGCCTCGATGACATTGCCCTCGCCGTCAAGGATGAAGAGGGAAGGAACCATCTGTACGTTCATGGCGCGCTTGAAGTCGCTGTTAGGGTCAAGAAGGACTTGGAAATCCCACCCCTTTGAGTCAACAAGGGGCTTAACCTTGGCTACGTTCTGACCTTCGTCGATAGAGACGAGAATCATCTTGACGCCAGTCTCCTCCTGCCAGTCAATGTAGTTGTCGTTGATGGCCTCAAGCTCACGCATACAAGGTTTGCACCAAGTGGCGAAGAAACTGATGATGAACGGTTTGCCGTCGTTCAGAAGTTCGGCGGTGTTAACCACATTTCCGTTGATGTCCTTGAGTTGAACTGAAGGGAGTGCGTTAGATGCCACGGAAATAAGGGCAAGAAGAGCGATAAGTAGTGTCTTTTTCATATTGTTCGTTTTTTTTAGTTCTATGTTTTTTAGATTATGGTTTTGCCAATGGCCTTTGCTATCGGGAGGAGAGAGGTGTAGAGTGTCTCAAACTGCCGCATATCAAGTTGCTGCCGTGCGTCGGAGAGGGCTTTTGAGGGTTCGGGATGGATTTCAATCATCAGTCCGTCAATACCCATGGCAACGCTTGCGCGGGCAAGGTCAGGAATTCCGTAAGCAAGTCCCATGGCGTGTGAGGGATCAACTATGATTGGGAATTGCGTATTCTCTTTCAGCCACGAGACACCGCAGAGGTCAAGTGTGAAGCGGGTGTTGTTCTCGAAAGAGCGGATGCCTCGTTCGCAGAGGATAATGTCGTCATTGCCCCTTGATGAGATAAATTCGGCAGCGCTTACTAACTCTTTGACTGTCGCAGCGAAGTTTCGTTTAAGGACGACTGTCTTTTTTAATTCGCCGCATGCCAGAAGGAGGTCGTTGTCGAACATGCTCTTTGCGCCAATCTGTATTATGTCAGCAGTTTCGGCTACTAAGTCAAGATGTTTGGTGTCACGCACCTCAGTGATAATGGTCAAGCCATATTTCAGACGCATTTGTGACATAATACGCAGCCCCTCAGAGCCAAGACCACGGAAAGTGTCGCAAGACGTACGGGGTTTGAAGCAACCACCACGCAGGTGTTTTATGCCAAGGCGGCAAAGGGTCTCACAGATAATCTCCATCTGCCCATAAGACTCAACGGCACATGGCCCAGCAATAATAGTAGTGTATTCAGAGCGTGGAATCATGATAAAATAAGGGTATGGACGGGGTGACGAGACCCTGTTCATACCCTACATTTATTTTATTTAAGTTTGAATACCTGTACGTGGTCAACCTCCATAGCCGCTTCTCCACCCTTCATAGTGTCAGGGATGAACGAATTGAACATAGGGAAGAGATCTTCGTTAGGGATAACGGCAGAGGTACGGAACACCTCAAGGTTGTTGATGTACCAAACGAGTGCGTTGTCGTTCCACTCAACCTCATAATAATACCAATTGGCAGGATTTATACCCTTTATTACCTCGTGGGTATATTGCACATTGCCATTAGCGTTGTAATAAACACCAACCTCGAGAGACCCACCGTTGTTTTTTATCACGTTGATATGAGGCACTTTGTGGTCACCTACAAGCCAGAAAGCGTGGCAAACGCCAGTGCTGCCTGTGAAACGCATCTTGGCGCGGAAAAGTCCCTTGTTAGTGTGGATAGCGTCATAACCGTTGATTACGTCAGAGGTAAATTCATAATCCTTCATGACAAAACCGCGGGAAGGATGCCAAGCTGGAGCCTGCGTTTTCTCTGTCTTAGTGTTGATTACTAAAGCACCGTTCAACTGAACATTCTTACCACCAGCGTTAGCCTGACGCTCATTGAGGAACGAATGAACGCTTTTCAGTTGGTCAGAAATATAGTGAAACCCAGGTTTCCATGAACCGTCCCTCAGTTTAGCGTAAGAGAAATGGTCGTCGAAAACCTCCTGGAAATTGTCAATGAAAGAGAAACGCTTGTAATTGCACTTGTTGAAGAAGATTATGTCAGGGTTCTTGGCAAGTTCGGCGAGGCGCTGCTCCGTTCTATACTCTTCCGTGGTCTCATAACGCTTAGGGTTAGACCAGAAGTCGTTACGTTTCTTGAAGTCGTCGGTATTGACCTTTTTCTTCAATTCCTCATACTCCTTGAGAACGTAAGAATCATTCAAACGAAGATAAAGTTTATAGTCATCCGATTTCTCAAAATTCTTGAGGCGGGTAAGTTCAGGGGACTCCTTAACAGCCTTAGCGTCGCTAAGTTTAGCGAAATCTGGTTTCTGCTTGAACGCAAGATACTCGGCAAGCGTACCGTTCTTCTCTATCTCATAGAAGCGGCGGATGTCAGTGTCGGCAGAGAGTTTCTCGAATTTGTGCATGTCGCGATACTCCTCAGTATCCTTGTACTTACGCGAGGTGAGGGACTTCTTGTTAGCCTGGAAATCGGCTGACTTAACTCTCTCAGTCAATGCATTGTACTCCTTCAGCAGTTCAGATTCGCGGACAGAGGCATAACGGTTGAAATCTGCCAACAATCTCTTTTTCTCCTCTTCGTAACGCTCTGTTGATTGGAGTTTTCCGAAGAGTCTTTTCCAAAATAGATTCATATATTATTATTGTTAAAATGATAAGTGCGGATTTAGCGTGCAAAGGTACGAAAAAAATCTGACTTATTGCCCGCTTTTCTCGTTTTTTTTCTTAGGCGATTTTGGTTTGCCTTTTTTCTCCCATTCTGTTTTGCGTTTCAGCCACTCTTCGTAGTGGTTTTCCAAGTAATTGTCAGCCATTAGATGCTTCCTTTTGTTATGGCATCATGCATTGCCGCGGCGGCACGACGACCGTCACCCATGGCAAGAATCACCGTTGCCCCACCACGGACGATATCGCCACCTGCGAAAAGAGTAGGAATAGAAGACTGGAGGGTGTCGTCGTTAACAACGATAGTACCCTTCTTCGAGGTTTCAAGACCCTCTACCGTGCGAGGGATTATAGGGTTAGGCGAAACGCCGACTGAGACGATAACCATATCAACCTTAACCAATTCTGTCTTACCCTCGACAGGCACAGGTTTACGACGTCCCGAAGCATCAGGTTCGCCAAGTTCCATAACCTGAAGAAGCATCTCGTTTACACGGCCTTTTTCATCGCCATGGTACTCTATTGGGTTGTGGAGAGTATGGAAATCAATACCCTCCTCTTTCGCGTGTTTCACCTCCTCAAGACGTGCTGGCATCTCCTCCTCCGAGCGACGATAGACAATCATAACCATCTCTGCGCCAAGACGCTTGGCGGTACGTGCAGAATCCATAGCTGTATTTCCTCCACCAATAACAGCCACACGTTTGCCCTTCAACACAGGAGTATCCATCTCGTCATGCGCAGCACCCATAAGGTTCACGCGAGTCAGGTATTCGTTTGAACTCATCACGCCAATCAAGTTCTCGCCCTTGATATTCATAAAATTAGGCAGACCAGCACCAGATGCCACAAAAACAGCACGATAACCCACCTCCTTCAACTGGTCAACGGTTATTGTCTTGCCTATGATTGTGTCAGGGTTGAAGGTTACGCCTAATTGTTTCAGCAAACCAATCTCATGGTCAACGATATTATTTGGCAGACGGAACTCTGGGATACCATATTTCAGCACGCCACCAATCTCGTGAAGAGCCTCGAAAACAGAGACTTCATAGCCACGTTTAGCCATATCACCGGCAAAGGACAAGCCACAAGGACCAGAACCCACGACGGCAATCTTTATGCCGTTGGATGTTGGGCGTTGCACCTTACCCTCCCCATTATTACGCTCATAGTCAGCTGCGAAACGCTCAAGATAACCAATTGCAACAGCTTTTCCGCCAGTTTTCAGATGTATGCACTTGCTTTCGCATTGGCGTTCCTGTGGGCAAACGCGACCGCAAACTGCAGGCAACGAAGAGGTACGGCGAAGCACTGCAGCTGCGTCAATGTATCGTCCCTCTTGTATATGCGCAATGAACTCAGGGATAGAGATATTCACAGGGCAACCTTGCACGCACTGGGGATTTTTGCAGCCAAGGCAACGTTGCGCCTCCTGTCGTGCCTGATCTTCTGTAAGGCCTTGGTTAACCTCTTCAATGCAATGGCTTCTGTATTCTGGATTGAGTTCGTTCATCTTGACACGTTCAATCTGCATTCTCTCTTTAGCTGTCATAGTTCCGTCATTTTTGGTTCATAAATCTGTTCATAGCCTCCGCCTCAAGCTCACGGTAAGCCCCAAGGCGCATCAGCATCTCGTCGAAGTCAACCTTATGTGCGTCAAACTCAGGGCCATCGACGCAGACGAATTTGGTCTGACCATCGACGGTCACACGGCATGCGCCACACATTCCTGTACCGTCAACCATTATCGTGTTGAGCGAGGCGATAGTCGGAATCTCGTATTTCTTGGTTAGCAGCGAGACGAATTTCATCATTATGGCAGGGCCAATTGTCACACACATATCAACATGCTCACGGTTAATAACCATCTCTATGCCGTTAGTTATGAGACCTTTGTTGCCATACGAACCGTCATCGGTCATGATTATAACCTCGTCCGAAGCAGCTCGCACCTGTTCCTCAAGGATTATAAGTTCCTTGGTACGACCGGCAAGGATTGAGATTACCTTGTTTCCCGCCTCACGCATAGCCTTCATTATAGGCAGCATTGGTGCGACACCCACGCCACCGCCGGCACAAACCACAGTGCCGAACTTGCGTATTTCGGTGGCTTTGCCCAGAGGACCAACGACATCAAGGATTGAGTCACCCACGTTCATATCGCAAAGGCGGGTTGAAGTCACGCCAATCTTCTGGCAAACAAGCGTTATTGTACCTTTCACAGGGTCAGAGTCAGCGATGGTCAAGGGAATGCGCTCACCATGCTGGTCAATCCTGATGATAACGAAATGCCCTGCACGGCGCGCTTTCGCAATCAATGGTGCCTCGACAATAAAGGAGAACACCTTTTCCGAGAACTGTTTTTTTGACAGGATTTTGTTCATCACAGTATGTTTTTAGTCTCTATAGACATTAAACGGTTATTCGACGTGTATCTTGGTCAATAACCTCTATTTTAATTGTCTGGCAATCGTCAGGCAACAAATCCGCAACAAGTTCAGGCCACTCCATCAAACACCATGACCCAGAATCAATATAATCACATAACCCGAAATCTATAGCCTCCCTTAAGGTCTTTACACGGTAGAAATCAAAATGAAAAATCGTGCCTTCGTCAGATGGGTATTCGTTGACAATAGAAAAAGTTGGGCTGTTAACCTCATCAGGGTTAGCACCCATTGCACCGCAAAGCGACTTTATCAACGTAGTCTTGCCAGCACCCATAGGGGCATCGAAACAGATAAGGCGTGAACCAAGCAAGGGTATTATTCGACGCGCGACATCGTCAATCTCTTCTATTTTATACTCTATTGTCACTTTTTGATAAGTTTAGTTGCACGACCATCGACGGAGAAAAGATATATTCCAGAGGCAAGAGAGGAAAGATCCATACGGCAAGTGACTCCAGAGAACGACTCACTGCGAAAAACCTGCCCTGACACACCATATATATAAATGTGATGTTCGCCGTCCATAGGACAAACTACATTAACCTCATCGACAAAAGGGTTTGGCCATACGGCATTCAGCGCAACGACATCATCCACACCTGCTTCGTCAACAATAACGCCGTCTGTGCAATAAACGGAATCTTCAGGGGCGATATAGTTAAAAGCGTCATTGCCGTATATCGTATAAGAGAAGGTTATTACATGGTTTGTGCCGACAGACGGAGTGTCATAAGCGGCCATAGTGTTAAGATAGACTCTTTCGTTGTTTATAACGCCCACAGGTTGCGACGGTGTAGTCACCTCGCACGAGGTCGTACCGTCGTAAGTTTTGCTCTTCACTGCCTCACCGCCGCTGGCTGTCAACTGTATATGCATAATCTCACCGTTCATATATAATCCGTCGTCAGGTGCGGAATAATTCACGGCTGAAGCACCGGAAATCTCAAAATGTGAATGTATATTCTTGCCCTGCCCTGCGTCTTTATCCTCGTAAGCGGCGCTTAACGTGAAATTAACTTCATCATCTTCAAGCACATTTGTGAACGAACCTTTGCTCAACACCTGTGCGTCAGGTGTGCCGTCGTACTGCTTGACCGTTTGTATTGACGTGCCTTTGGTGACGAGTTTTCGTGGGATTATCGATGACTCCATCACCGTGTCGCGTGGTGGGATATAATTTTGCTCATCTTCGCCCGACATTCCGAAAATCACCCTCACCGGCTTGTTGTTACCCACGTTAGGGTCGAGGAAAACGCAAGTGTCTATGGTTGTCAGGATATGGTGCGTCACGTAATTACGGGCGATTCCCGAGAATTGTATAGGGCATTCCACCATGCCGTCGTAAATTTTGAAAGGCATAAGGACTACGCTGTCACGGTAAAGTTGCCGTTTCTCTATCCTTCCCGTCAACGTGGTTATTGGGTTAATAAGTGTATAAAAAGCAGCGTCAGCACCTTGCAGCGTCGAAGTCACGGTAATAGTTATTCCCGAGTCAGCATTGATTGTTGCGTAATGCGCCTCTGTGAACACGCTGACCACGTCACCAGGGGCTACCCCGGCAAGTGTTCCATGGTTAACGACGAAAGCAGAGTCTGTCGCGTCGAACACCTTGACGGTATCAACGTCTATTCCTGAGACAGTCACGACACTTTGGGCATTTGCCACAAACACCGTAAATACCAATAACAGTGTCAACAAGACCTTTTTCATAGCACTAAAAAATACATTATTATTCAACTTGCAAAGATACAACTTTTTTGTCACATAACCATCGTTTTCGGTGATTTTTTCAAAAAATAATCATTCCCCCTTTGTCGGGTAAGAAAAAGCATTATCTTTGCGCCAATCAAGTTGCGCCAATCGAATTGTCGCGAAAAACACAACATCTCATTCTATGAATAATTCGGTAAATAACCCATTTTCAGTAAATTCATACCTTGGTGCAGACTATTTCTGCGATATTTCGCACAAAATGACATAAAAAACAACAATTGCCTGTATGTTGACCTTATTACCCTGAGAAGAACGTAGAGGCAACGCTTCGTTCGTATATCCAACACATGCAAAACGCCCATTTCATCTTCGCTGGAAGTCAATGCCATATAATAAGCGAATGTTCCTGTCGCCTAACCGTCCTTTCTTCAGCAGCACGCAACAGATGTCGCTTGGCGCAATACCAAAAAAGGAATACTACGACTTCGCGGCACGCCATTTAGATAAAATCAACAAAAAATTGACCGAAGGTGATTTCGACTACCTCTACGACAAATTCCAAGGACACACATGGTACATTCAGACCATTCTCAACAAGTTATACGCAAACCGCATAGCACCCAACAGCGGGAATATCAACGAAATGATTAGGCTGACCATAGACGAAAACGCATATTAAGTGATGATAAGGTACAAAAACCAGCATATTCATCTTCTACGGCAAAAAATCCCCCTACCAACCCCCAACGTAGCAGCTACGGACAGTGAATATGAAAATCAACGACTTACGACATCAAAAACAACCATCATTTTCACCCTTCAGCGAGCATATTGCTACCACTGGCTACTGAAAGGATTGAAAGAGGAAATCCATTTCAAAAAATGTGGATTTTGCATAGTCGTTTTTTATCTTTCCAGCCAGTATGACGATTTATCGTCAACAAAATTTGAAATCCTTCAAGACCTCACAAATTGACATTGTTTTTTCAAAAAAAACATCGGGAAATCTTTGGCTATTTCAAAATATATTTGTACCTTTGCAGTCAACGAACAACATTTATCAAGCAATTAGTATGGTATTGATTTACAACCGTATATAATATTATCTTGATGTAGTTATGCTATTTTTTCGTCCAAATAACCGAACGAAAACGGTCCAAACAACCGAACGAAAACGGTCCAAATAACCGAACAAAAACGGTCCAAATAACCGAATGAGGTATGAAAAATGAATATCAACAAAGGGTAGTTGACCATGTGTTGAGACGCAAACTGGAGAGTAAGGGTGCTATTCTCATCGAAGGTGCAAAATGGTGCGGCAAGACTTCTACTGGAGAACATGCCGCAAAAAGCATTCTGTATATGTCCGACCCTAAAGATGTGGAACAAAACCTTCACCTTGCCGCAGTCAACCCGGAAGTCCTGCTGCGTGGGGCAAAACCGCGCCTGATTGACGAATGGCAATTGGCGCCAAAACTGTGGGATGCCATCAGATTTGCAGCAGACCACGAGGGGGAATTGGGGCTTTTCATCATGACAGGGTCGGCTGTACCTGCTGATATGAGCGAAGTTAGGCACAGTGGTACGGGGCGTATTGGTTGGCTCAAGATGAGGCCTATGACTCTTTGGGAATCAGGCGAAAGCAGTGGAGAAGTTTCGCTCGCCTCTCTATTCGAGGGAAATGGGCAAATATCTGGTGTGTCTAACGTTGATTTGCAGACGCTTGCGTATATAACTTGCCGTGGCGGCTGGCCTTTGGCATGTACTATGAAGAAGAGGGACGTGGCACTCGACCAAGCGGTTGACTATGTGAAGGCGGTTCAGCAACGTGACCTTTCAGCCTCTGACGGCGTGGAACGTGATCCGGAACGTGTCAAGCTTCTCATGCGCTCGCTTGCCCGTAACCAAGGCTCGCAAGCACCTGTAAACACTATACGCCAAGATATGATGACCAATGATATTCAGAACCTTGACGAAGATACGGTTGCTTCATACATAAAAGCGTTGAAGCGCATATTTGTTGTGGAAGATGTGACGGCATGGAATCCCAACCTGCGCAGCAAAACAGCCATACGCACCAGCGACACACGCTACTTTGTTGATCCAAGCATAGCCACTGCGTCATTGGGTCTTGGGCCAGACGACCTTGTTAACGACCTCAACACATTCGGTTTGATTTTCGAGACACTCTGCATACGCGACCTCCGTGTCTATGCGGAATCTATTGACGGTGAGGTATTCCACTACCGAGACAAAACCAACTTGGAATGTGATGCGGTTGTTCATTTGCGTAATGGCAAATACGGCCTGATAGAGATTAAATTGGGTGGTGAGAAACTCATAGAGGAAGGCATCAAGACACTCAACAAACTGGAGCAGAGAATAGACACTGACAAAATGAAATCCCCTTCATTCAAGATGGTTCTCACAGGTGTGGGCAAATACGCATACCGCCGCGAAGATGGCATTCTCATTGTCCCAATAGGATGCCTGAAGGACTAACACCCCCAGTTTTTTTGGTGAAATTATTGAAATCGGTTGATGCCCCTTTCAGATTTTCTTCCTTTTATGGTACGGTAGGGCTTGCTCTTTGCTTGCTCTTTTACTTTGTCGGAATGAATACGATTTCAATAATTTCAATAATTTCACCTAAAAACCTAAGGTCTGTTCAGCACAATAACCTTGGCCTTAGAATTGTCCATTCCAGTCATAGTCATTCCCACAGGGGCATTGATAAACGTAGGGTCACAAACCGTGAACCTCCTACCGTTAATAACCATATAGTCACCTGTGACATTATTCGGGAATGCCACAGCTGTGGCAAGATGCCCAGGATAAAGGACCAACGCGACATCAAGTCCGACAAGGTCACGAACCAGTCGAGAGAAAAGAATAGACCTATCCTCGCAGTCACAATATGGATAATGGAGTGTCTCCTCGGCAAAGAAAGCCCTATCGCCACCCCAGACCTTATCGTCGTACTCATAGACGAAAGCCGTTTGGACGAAATTCAGCAGGCGTTCAACCTTCTCCTTTTCCGACAAGCCATCCAATGCGCTCTTCAACGAAGGATAAAGGGTTTTGCGCGATTCGTCATCCATAGGCGACATGGCGTAAAACCACCAACGGGTCATAGGGTCGTCGTTGCAAACACTCGTAGGATAAGTGTTGTAGAAATCTATCAGGTTCTTATTCGTACGGACAGTCGCCTTCACATTCGGATAACGCTCAGAGATGAGCAACCTGTCGGGCGAAGCAGCCAAATCAAAACGGTTTGCCGCCGTCATTTCGAGACGCATTGCCTTCTCTTCGGGAAAATCAGCCTGCATTATGAACATCTGCCCAGCCTTATTTATATCATCCAACAGGAAGAAAGGAGTGCCACCAACCACCCAATATGGTCGGTCGAAAATAGAACTGTTAGTAGCCACCAAAGTATGCAAGCCGCCATTCGCATCACGCCCCATCTTAACCTTAAACCCAGATTGGCATAAAAGGAATGCCGTCATCACCTCTTTGTCATTCTTGGTGGAAGTGACAACCTCTGCGGTTTTGCCACAAAGTTCATAATACGCCCAGTCACTTAAGTCACGCTTAGAGCGTTGCTCGAAAAGATCCTTCAACATATTATTGCAACACCCCCCACACAACTGATGCCACATATCGGCAACAGCATCCTCGTTTGTCGCCGAAAGACGAGGCGAGGCGTTTTTGTCGAACCTCACTTTAACTTTAGCCCCATAAAAAGGCACGGTAACATTTGCCTCGACGGTAACAGGAACCTCTTCGACCTTTACTACAGGCTTAGGCGCAGGCGCAGGCTTAGGAATCACAACGGGAGTCGCCTCAATCTTCTTGTCCTCGATTATAGGCGCACGGTCTTGCATAACAACAGGTTCTGGCTCAGGCACGGGTTCAGGTTCAGGGATAGGTTCTTCAGCCTGAAAACCCTTCCACGCAGAGCGCAGAAACTGCTCATACTTTGCATTAACCTCGCCGAGATAATTCTTGTAGTTTGAATACATCTCAGAACGGAACTTCTCAAACTCCTTCATCATGTCGCTTCCGCTTGTTTGTGCGGAAAGTGTAGCCGACATGGCAAAAATCATTGTTGCGGCAACTAATATTTTTTTCATAAAGAGTTGGTCTGTAAACGACAAAAGGGCTCTCACCCGATTTTTCAGGCGAGAACCGCACATAAACTATATGCCTAAATTACTCAGATACAGGGAAGCCATCCTTGATGAAGTCAGAAACCTTCTCAGCATATTTCTGAGCAACCTCCGACTCGCGTGCAGCGTTCTGGAAAGCACGGATACGAGCCTTTGTGGCAGACTCTTCATCAACAATGTAATAAGCACGGAATTCATAGCCTTTTTTCCCTGCGATAGTCGTTGGACGGTAGAGTGCGTAAGAGAGTTTTATTTCGCCACGGATTTCCTTGTCAACAGCAGCTTCGTATGCCTCGTAGAAATGTTCAAACTCCTCAGCCTCTTCAGTAGAAATCACAGAACCCATATCCTCAACGATACGACCCTTGACCCTCATACCAGCCTGCTTTGCATATTTTGTAGAGGCATTCATCTCAAGTTTGTCGCTACCGATATTCTGGCTTGTAGAGGTAGTTGTGGCGAAAATCTCCCTGACATCTTCATTGTTAAGCGACTCATAGTGTTTCAGCAAAGCCACCTCGAGAGTGCGTGAAGAGCCGTAAATCATCCAACCCTCTTTCTGGTACTCCTTCAATTTTTTCTTGTACTCTTTTTTCAAAGCCTTTTCCAAAGCTTTGTTGTTCTGAGCGCTTGCGTCAAAAGAAACGGCGCAAATCATAATCGCCACAAGGGCTAAAACTACTTTTTTCATAGCAAATGTTTTTTACTTGTTAAATATTAAAACGACAATACAATCTCAACAGTTATTTTTTTCGGAACAAAATATCATTTTCCGCCAATAATCAAATAACAATGTCCTAAACCGTCAGGCACAACCTTACACTCAAGTTGGAAAGTCTTCTTCAGGTAACTGCGGAGTTGACGGACGAAAGACTCAGTATCAATTGCCCTGCCCTGCTCGTTGAACAACGGGATACGCATCTGCTCGTACCTTGCGAAAGTCTCGCTTGACGAGGACTTCTGGAACCTGTGGTTCATAGTGTTATCATAAACCCAATTCTCGATGATTTCACCGAGTTCCTTGCCCATGTATTCCGTCTCAAGGTCAATAGAGGTGTCATCCCATATTTGGATATCCATAGCCACCTCCCTGCCGTTTGCAAACATATCATCGAAATGGGCTTGCAGACGTGCGCAGAAATTGTCGATATGCTCAAGGACAGCCTCTTCAAGCAACACGTCAGCCGCTGCGGACATCGATGGTTCACCTACGCCCTCAGCACCAGCAACCTGCTTCCCAGTATAAGGGTCAATGCCTTGGAGGGTATAAGTAATGTAGCTTTTAGGCCCGTTTTTCTTCACAGCCCAAGTCACTTTCATCAGGATGTCAGCTTTGGCTTGCCTGTTAAGCATGTCAATAGGGTTTTCCTTTATCGAGGCACCGTTCTTGCTGGTCATTATGATGTTTCGCGCAGCCGTCTCGTCGATACGTGTCAAAGCAGCTTCAAGCGTGTTGAGAGGGAAACCCCTATCAGCCATCATTGAACCGAGTTTAGAAATCACAAACACCAGTTGGTCGCTGGTCTGGAGTGCCTTCTTGTAATCAGGTACGGTTAAAGTCTCGCCGTTGATTTCATAATTACGCACGCACCCATTTTGGTTGCACCACACATCGCTTGGGATAACCATAATCGATGGTTTTTTAGCCTGTGCCAGCAGCAAATTGATTGCGAGTACCGACAACAACAACGTCATAAATATCTTTTTCATAATTCCAAGATTTTAGAAACCAGACGAAAGTCCACGAATGACACCCTCTTTCTCAAGCATTTGGCGCAACCCGTCCTTCTTCACAATCAGTGTCACGTTGACCATATAGCCACCCTTAACCTTCGACGTCTGAGGGTGAACGCCAGTTATTCCAGTGACGTAACTACCCCATGAGCCTTTCTTGTCGTCAAAGAAGTTCTTGAAAAACTCCACGTTACTGTCAAGAATCGCTTGGTCAGCCACGATTGGACGTTGGGTGGTACAACCAGCAGCCTTGCCGGTTATACCTTTGAACAACACCGCGTGGACAGCCGCTTTCTTGGCGTTGGCGAGTGCGTCGGCAGGTTTTTTGCCTTTACACTCCACATCAACCATATAACTTCCATCGTCCGTTAGGCCAGCACAAGTGACAGTGTAGTCAAGCACGACATTGATGGATTTCTGAGCACCGACCGTAGCCGCTAAAAGCATAAACAGGATTAACAATCTTGTTTTCATAGTTTCATATCTTTATTTCCCTTACAATCATTCCTGGCAAAATAGCCGACACCGAACCAGTGGTACACTCAAACTCCGTTGCATTCAGGTTAGCGTTCTCAGCCATCTCCTCAACAGCCATACAGCGATTGTCCCAGATTTTGTTGCCAACAGGCTTAATGACGGCCTTCCTTGTGTATGTGACATGACCGTCAGACCCAACGACACGTTGCAAAACCTCATATTTAGAAGTAGGCGACACTCCCTCTTTCAAACCAATCTGAACATAGACGGATTTGTTTTCGACAGAAGCAACATTTGAAACGACCTTGAACACAGGAAACTTACGCTGCAATTCCACGATGTTTTCGTCAGTAGCGCGAGTAAGGACTTTCATGAAAACCTCATCGTTGTTGTGAAGACCTCTTAAGACAGTCTTGCTGCTGCGCGAAGAATATGAACCAATGTATTTCATTTTGAATGTCTCAGTGTCATTTTCGAAAGCAGCCTTCTTAGCTGGGTCAATCTCTGTTGCGTCATAGTAATATTGTCCGTAAAATTTAGCCTCAACCTCGTCGTTCCAATCCAACTGGAAAAGATGCGATTTCACATTAACCGTAAAACCCGCGACAGCTTGCGATATAACACCTCCAAGATTTGCCATTGTGCTACCTAACGAAGCGAACGCTGCCACTTCCTGACTGGTTTTATTGTTTTTATTGTTGCCCATATTAGACACTGATGACGCAATGTTTGCAACTGCCCCCAAAAGAGCCCCAACCGTTATAAACACTAATGCGGCAATCCGTGCGTTGCGTTCTTTATCGATGTAACTGATCTCATTAACCACAATGAACGTATTTCCAATCAACTGCTCGCCTGCATCTTCAATCAACGCCCTTCCACGGACGGTTTTCATTGCCGTGGCAACATCCATCACAGTTGCGTTGTAGTTTCCCCTATCCTTTATCAGATTTACGTCGAACGCACCAGTCTCTTTGTCTCGGTTGAACCACCTTGCAACCATTCTGCGCGCTATTTGATTTTTTAGGAAGAATGTGCCCATCAATGCCGCAATCTCATCGTCACTTGTATCTCTTGGTTTTCCTGACATAGGAATGACTCTCAAGTTAAGGCTATGATCGTTGAATTTGTCTGGCACATTCATTTTCATGAAAGTCCTGGCTATATCTTCCGCATACTTCTCTGACTTGTAAACAAGAGAAATTGAATACAGCGATGAACGGTCATAATCGAGCGTGCCTTGGGCATTGACGTTACCAAAGAACGTCACTACAAAAACTATGTATATGTATATCTTTTTCATCATTTGTAAAATTTAATAGTCCCATAATTCTTCTGGAATGACTTCGTCAATTGCAAATTGCTTCTTTGCGTCACCCAAAACTATTTTTCCGTTCTGATCTATCCACACAACCCCGTTTTTAGGGTGGAAAAACCATGATATGAGTGTATTGCCTGTTGTTCTGAACTGCGATCCCTCACCGAACAGTGGAGCCGCCTGAGTGTAAATAGGCTCAACAATCTCCTTTCCTTCGCTGTTCACTGCGCCAACAGCGTATTTGGACAAATACACCATAGCTATTCCATTCACGAATGAAGACACTTTCGAGTATTTTGGCTGGGTCAACTGCGTTCCTGCCGTATCAATCAAACAGTACATCCCCCCAAGTTTAACCCATGCCACAGATCCAAAGAACAATGAACCTGGCTGGTCGAAAATCTCATCGGTTATCTCATTGCCGTTGGTTATGTCAATCAGCCCAACCCTTGAATATTCGGTTTTGCGCGACCAACAACAACGACCATTGTTTGAAATTGTGAGCATATAGTATTCAGGATGTACGGTCTCACGCCCATTGCAATCAATATACCCGTAACGTCCTTTAGAATACACAAGCGAATATCCATCTATGAAATCGAAAACCGTTGAATAACTATTAGTTGTGAGTGTGTTGTTCTCTGTGTCAATCAAAGACCAATCCCCATATTTCCTCTCGTGACATATTATCATGTTCAGAGGATAAAGGGTTATATATTCAAAATACGGCTCAAAATCCTCAAACTTTTTTTTCTTCCCGTAGATGGTATCACCAAGTATGCGGAAATCCATTTTACCGTCCATGCAAGCCCATAATCTGCCGTCATCGTTAACAGCCGAAATCAGCGTATATGACGGCTCAATTGCAATCTTGCCATTCTTCAGGTCATACAATCCCCATTTGCCTCCTGACACAAATGAACCAATGACACTCCCTCCTACGTTGACTGCAACGTAATCATTACGACAGGCTGTAACGTAGTCATACACGGGAGGACAGACCTCTCTGCCTGTCGAATCTATAACCCCCCATTTCCCGCCATTGGGAAAACTCTTACAGTGTTTTTTTCCACCGACATTCACCCAAGTGTATTTATCAACGATATTTCCAATGAAATTATACTTGTCAGGTGTGACAATAACTGTTTCCTCCCCTTTGCGCAGGCCCATGAACTTTCCTTTCTTGAAAGTCTCAAAATCTTGCCCCATTGAGGATATTGTCAATAAAGCTATTATTGTAATAATGATAAGACGTTTCATAATAGTTGATTATTTTTGTACTGTGTTTTTCACAATTTCGCTTATCCTAACCGCCACCTTGCGCAATGCGTCAGCCGACGAGTTATCATAACTCTTTGTATGCGCTCCTTTGCACCGCAATTCGTCCGAATATGCCACATTACCATTTGTGTCAGTTATTTTTATGATTGCAGTGGCAAACGAGAAATAGTTTACAATCCCCCCAACTTGCACTGTGTTGTAAGGCTCCACTTTGGCTTTAACCTCGACGAACCACTCTGCCCTCTCCACCGTATCAACCACCTCGCATTCCCTCCTGTATAATTCGCCGCTCAGAGTCCTTTTCAACGTGTTTTCCCCCTCGTCGTCCAACAAGCACTTTAACGCCAACTTGACGCTTCTGTTCAACTCCTTTTCCAACTCTATGATTTTCATCTCCGCCGCACGCCATTCAGTCTCCATCAAATCGTCGGCGGTAAGCCTTGAGTCTATGGCACTCATGGTGTTGCGAGTGTCTTCGGCACTTTTCAGTATCGTGCGTGCGTCAGCCAACGTTTCGCGAGCCTTTGTCTTATTACTTGAATTCAGATACCCCTCGGCATCCTCAAGCCTAACGTTAAGGCGCGTAATCTGCGCTATCAATTGCCGTTGGAACTTGGCAGCAAGGCCATCCTTCTTAACGTATGCAAACACTGCCGCCATCCTTGTTTCCACATCTGCGAATGTCTTCACCTCAATCCCAGGAATTTCTGTCATCCTTGTTGACAGTTGCGTCGATGACGAATAGACATTCTCCGAATATGCGTCGTTGCCGCCCACGACCTCCTTTGTATTGTCCGATGCGCTATGTTGGATTGTTACGCTGATTTGTGACAACAGTTTGCCGTATGCGCTCTGCCTGAGCCTATCAAGCGTCTCCTCTACAGCATCGTCCTTACCCATCTCAGCAATCACATAACCGCAATAATATGTCGAGGAAGGAAACGTTTTATCCCTATAGTCATCGTTCATCCATTCAGGATATTCCGTCTTTGGATAACATGCGCCACTGACCAGCAGCAACAGAATCAACAATCCGTTTCGCATTTCAAGATTTTTATTATAGGTTCTATAAATTCACTTCACATATTTTCGGACTACGTTTGTAATGTTCAGAAAGTCTCTGACACATAAAGACTTTCTGAACATAGCAAAACCTAAAGGAATGGTGTTATTTCAGCGTTACAAATTCCAGAACGCCCTTTTTCCCGTCAAATCCGTCATCAGCTTTCGCCGAACCAGACTGTGCACCTTTACCTCCTTTGCCTCCTTCATTCTCAATCTTCAGACTCTGTTCCCCGAAATGCTCTTTGAAATAATTTGACATATACACTACTATATTAGCACCATGTGCGCCATCACTACCAGGGTAGAGAACATTACCATTCGTTCCTCCTTTCCTTCCATCCATACCTTTACCATTAATCTTAAATGGCATCTTCACCACAGCATACTTTTTGGTGTCAACATTATAGCAGATTGCGTAATCTGTTCTCGTTTCTCCAGGAATCTCAGTGAACACGTATGTCTGCATAATGCGGTCGTCTTTAATACTGTCAACAAACATTGGGGCGATTTTAACAGTGGTCTGTACTCCTGACGCAATATGTTTCACGGTAACATCATACTCCTTCTCAACTTTACCTTTCACCACATCAATTGCTGATACATTCAGCTTGATGTCATTTCCTTTGATTTCAACCTTATCAGATGAACTGGTAATTTCAAAATCCTCCATCTTGCATTCCTTTCCCTTATTATTCAACACCAAAATTGCAGCACCTGAGATTATTATATCTGAAATATTATCTTTTTTGGGTTTGAAAGTCACAGGCTTGGAAGAACTTCTCTTACCATTGAACCCGTTCACGATTTGCAATCCAAGCGGGTTACCCGAAAACGAGTCTGTATTTATTGCCATATTCGAAATATCCTTCTTCTTCCATACAGAGCCTGATGGGTGTTTGATGTACTGGTTCGATGGGTCGGTCACCCTCTCGACAGGTGCGGATTTTATACAATCAACAATCGGTCCGTTTGTCAGATTCTTGTATTCAACTAACTTGTAACTCTTGTTTTGCAAGTAACTCTTAATTTCAGACATACCATCAGCTACTTTAGTGCATGTCTTGTCAACCAATTTACAATGTTGAGTTTTAGCCACGTACATCACAAACATCATATCTCCATTGTCGAACTTAAGCACGTTCAGCGAATCAAAATAGCTATGCATCTCACCGAATTTTGTGTATAGATACGGTGATGGCGTTTTACCCATTACATTGTTCAATGCATAAACAACTCCGAAATCACCTGTCCAAATGCCGTTTGCGGCTCCACTTGAACTTGCTTCTCCGTAGTGGCTTTGGAAGTACGTATGCGTTTCAATGACATATGTGTAATAATATGACGAGTATGGGAAATGACTCTCCTTGTCAAACGCCAGTTCGCTTCCGGTGGTCGATACACCAATCAACACATCACCCCTCTCTACAATCTCCTTAAATCCGACAATCCCGTAATTGGCTCTTTTATCAAATACAGTACCATCTGAAATATTTGACTGAAACAACATTTCCAAACCGCCATTACCCAATGCATCTTTGTACGGACGTGTGGCCTCCACAACACCCTGATACAACGACACATATCCCAATTCTGTGGCAGGGATTTTCACAAAACCATCCTTGAACATTATTTCATCACCTTTGTAATTTGCAGGGTCAATCACAGACAATACACTGGTGATAGAAGTTAAGTTAAAGACGAACGCTCCAGCCTCGTTGATAAAACCATGCTTTGTGACTTCCTGACCTAAAGATTTGTATTTCTTACAAACGTATGCCAAACCTTGACTGAAATCCATAGCAAGGTCATACTCGCACTTGACTACGACGTTTCCTGCCTCATCGGCATAACCGTACTTACCTTTGTTCTCGATTCTGTGCAGCTTTGCTGCGTTTATTGCCATTATCGATAACAGCAACAAAAAAGTAATAGATAATCTTTTCATAATAAAAAATGTTTTGAAATATACCTTTTTTAGATTGTGGTTTTCGACAAAATCGCTAAAGGAGGGTTCTGGAATTGCGTTTTAAATTGTGGGTGCAAAGATAGGACAAATATCTTACTTTAGCAAATTTTTTAACACTTAATTTTCAACAATTCCATATACTTTATTTTAATATGTTAAGTAGCAATTAAATATACACTATCATTCGGGACTCTATTATTTGCACTGTTATGTTAAAGCAATAATATTGACTAATGTGTTTAACCGTAAAAAATATAGTCGTCAAAAATGCTTATTTTTTTGCTTTTGCTTATAAAGACTCAAAACGCATACAAATCTATCCGTCACGTCAAAAAAATCACGGAATCCATTCATATATCAAAAAAACTCCTTACCAATCCCCTACGTAGTAGCTACGGACAGTGAATATGAAAATCAACGACTTAGCATAGCAAAAAAAGCATTACTTCTGCCCCCATTCTTGCCACCTCGACAAGCCCCTCACAACAAAATACAACTCTCGGATATACGTTGCGTAAAGATGCGCAGCCGTGCATTTTTACTTGACGTCAATAAGTTTCAGCATAAACATAGCGACAAAAAAAGTGTGTTTGAGAAATGAAGAGGAAATTTATGCCTGAAAAATTTCTTTTTCCCAATATTTTTCACTACCTTTGCAGGCTAAAACAAAAGAAATAATCATGCTGTTCCGTGAGATAATAGTAGGACCCATAAAAAGCCGTAGATTAGGATGTTCCTTAGGTGTGAACCTCCTCCACCAAGAAGCCAAGATATGCACGTTTGACTGCATTTACTGCGAATGTGGGTTGAATTTCAAGGCAGAATCCCACCAACCCACACCCCAAGAGGTACACGACGCACTCGAAAAACGATTGAAAGAGATGCAGGCAAAAGGCGAAGAAATCGACGTTATCACATTCGCAGGCAACGGCGAACCTACAACCCATGCGCATTTCGCCGAAATCGTAGATGACTGCATAGCACTCAGGGATAAATATATGCCAAATGCCAAATTGTCAGTACTTTCTAACGCCACGATGCTCTGGAAAAAAGATGTGGTCGAGGCACTGAAAAAAATAGACAACAACATACTGAAACTTGACTCTGCCATCGAATCTACCGCCAGAATCATCAACCAGCCACAGCAATCATTCTACACAGTCGCGAAAGCCATCGAAGGAATGATGCAATTCGACCATAAATGCGTGATACAGACAATGTTCCTCCGTGGCTCTTTCAAAGGACTGAAGGTTGACAACACCACGCCTGAAGAGATTGACGCATGGGTCGAGGCAGTGAAAAAAGTCATGCCACGGCAGGTGCAACTCTACTCAATCGACCGCAAAACCCCTGTTGACACCCTCGTCAAGGTCGAAGGCGGGGAACTTGAGGTCATCGCACGCAGAATCAAGGATTTAGGAATCGAAACAATAGTGACATATTAAATATGGATTTAGTAATCTACAACACCCTTTCGCGAAAGAAAGAGGTCTTCAAGCCAATCAACGAACACCATGTAGGCATGTATGTCTGCGGACCAACCGTCTATGGTGACGGCCATCTTGGTCATGCGCGTCCTGCCATAACTTTCGATACATTATATCGTTACCTCATGCACCTCGGTTACAAGGTACGCTACGTCCGCAACATCACTGACGTTGGTCACCTTGAGCATGACGCCGATGAGGGTGAGGACAAGATAGCCAAGAAGGCACGTCTTGAGCAACTTGAACCAATGGAGGTTGTGCAGTACTACACCTTGCGCTATCACCATGCCATGGAGCGTCTCAACGTCCTTCCTCCGTCAATCGAGCCTCATGCCTCCGGACACATCATCGAGCAGATTGAGTTCGTCAAAAAGATTCTTGACGCAGGTTACGCCTACGAAAGTGAAGGCTCAGTCTATTTCGATGTCGAAAAATACAACGCCAAACACCACTACGGCAAACTCTCAGGGCGCAACATTGACGAGTTGCTTGAAACCACCCGTGAGCTTGACGGTCAAACGGAGAAACGCCGCTCGATAGACTTCGCCTTGTGGAAAAAAGCCGCACCTGAACACATAATGCACTGGCCATCACCTTGGAGCGAGGGCTTCCCAGGGTGGCACCTTGAATGCTCGACTATGGGCACAAAATACCTTGGCGAGACCTTCGACATTCACGGCGGAGGAATGGACCTTATGTTCCCTCACCACGAGTGCGAGATTGCCCAAAGCGTTGCTGCCCTTGGTCATGAGTCTGTCCACTATTGGATGCACAACAACATGATAACCATCAACGGACAGAAAATGGGCAAGTCGTTGGGCAACTTCATCACCCTCGACCAATTCTTCACAGGCAACCACCCATCGCTCAATCAGGCTTTCTCGCCAATGACCATACGCTTCTTCATCCTTCAGGCACACTACCGTTCGACTGTCGATTTCTCAAACGACGCACTTGCGGCATCTGAAAAAGGTCTCCAACGGCTCTTCGAGGCTTACGGCCGTCTGATGAGACTGACCCCTGCCGAAAACTCGTCCGTTGATGTCAAAGGTCTGAGAGAGAGGTGCGAGGAGGCAATGTGCGACGACCTCAACACCCCTATAGTCATATCTCACCTCTTCGACTCTGCCAAGGCAATAAACCTCGTGGCAGACGGCAAGGAGACAATAAACGCCGAAGACCTCAAGGAATTACAGAACACCTGGAAACTGATGGTCGAGGAGATTCTTGGTCTGAAGTCCGAAGAGGGTTCTTCATCCGTCAACGAGGCTTACCATCAGGCAGTTGACCTTCTGCTCAACATCCGTATGGAGGCTAAGAAGAACAAGGACTGGGCAACGTCTGACAAGATACGCGACGAACTTGCCAAGATAGGCTTTGTGGTCAAGGACAAAAAAGACGGTTTCGAGTGGTCGTTATGAACAGCAGAGAGGAACAACTGAAGGCTTTCGCACGCCTTCTCGACATCATGGACACTCTCCGCGAGAAATGCCCATGGGACAAAAAACAGACCTTTGACTCGCTGCGCTGCAACACGATAGAGGAGTCTTTCGAGTTGGCGGACGCTGTGGAACGACATTCGATGAAAGACATCTGCGAGGAGTTGGGCGATGTGCTGCTGCACATTGTCTTCTATGCGAAAATGGGTTCTGAGCAAAACTCGTTCGACATTGCCGATGTCTGCAACGCAATATCCGACAAGATGATTTTCCGCCACCCTCACATCTACGGCGAGGTTAAAGCCGACACTGCTGACGATGTGCTGAACAATTGGGAGAAAATCAAGCAGAAGGAGAACAACGGCGAAAAAACCGTTCTTGGCGGTGTGCCACGTTCACTACCCTCTCTGATAAAGGCTTACCGCATTCAGGACAAAGCCCGCCACGTGGGTTTTGACTGGGAGAAACGTGAAGATGTCTGGCGCAAGGTCGATGAAGAGTACCATGAGTTGGCGGCAGAAATGGCAAAAGGCGAGACTGGTGACGTTGAAGGCGAGTTCGGAGACCTCCTCTTCTCAATCGTAAATGCCGCACGTTTGTGGGACGTCAACCCTGACAATGCACTGGAACGCACTAATAACAAATTCATTAAACGCTTCAACTACATAGAACGAAAGGCGAAAGAGATGGGTCGTGAACTGAAATCAATGACCCTTGCCGAGATGGACGAACTGTGGAACGAGGCTAAAGGATTATGACAATGAAAAGATTTCTGGTTTTTGCGATGATGGCACTCTTGCCAGTAGCGATTTTCGCAGGCAAAAAAGAGCGCGAGGTAAAAAAATACGACAAGCATTCTCCACGTTTAGGGGCAATGGTTTATGCACTGCCAAGAACACATGTGCAGATTGAAATAAAAGCGACATGTACTATCAGTAAACCTGGACCTTTCGCACAATACGCCGAAAGATTCCTGGCAAGCTACGATGCCATCATGAAAGAGTCAAGGGTTTGGAGTTTCCAATCTGCCGATATAATAGAGAAATTTATCGTAGATACCGCCAAAATCTACGCCGTAACAGGTGAGACAGAAGAGGTTGAATTCGTGGATGGGGAAGAATTCCTGAAATCTGTCGGCAGTTGGGAGGAAAATGGACACAAACACGCAAAAGGACACCCATTTAAGTTAACTAACACAGGAACAGCAGACACGACATTTCACATAGAACTATTAGGCGAGGAGGCACTAACATCAACCTCAATCCCAAAAATGGCTGAACGTGCGGCAAAACAGATATTTATGCTGCGCGAGGCACGAATGTCGATACTCTCGTGCGACGTTAGCCACCAACCTGACGGCAAAGCAACCAAAGAGATACTGAAGCGCATAGACAGCGAAGAAAAAGAGCTAACCGCATTGTTCATGGGTAAGAAGGCAACAATCAGCAAATCACGCCGTTTCACCGTAAACCCTTCGGAAATAAAAAGTAACCTCATCATTGCTCGCATAAGTACCATCGAAGGCATAACTTCGCCAGAAGACATGATTGGAACGCCAGTTTATGTGAACACAACCCCAAAGATTGTCACTGCACCAGAAGAGACAAAAAAAGCAAGGAAAGCGCATAAAGGGTATTTTTATAATGTGCCAGGCGCAGTGAGAATAGTCATCCGCCACGGCGAAAACTACACGTCAACACACATACTCGACATTCCACAAAACGGTTACGCCACTTGGCTTGCACCAACAGTCAGGAATATTTTATTCAATAGCAACGGAACAATCCGCAAGATGAAATGAGCGAGAAAAGTGGCTACATATCAATCCGTAACGCACGAGTACACAACCTGAAAGGAATATCGCTTGAGATTCCCCGTGAGAAACTGATAGTCATCACAGGCGTGTCAGGGTCCGGAAAATCATCACTTGCCTTTGACACAATCTACGCTGAAGGCGAACGACGTTACGTTGAGTCACTTTCAAGTTACGTGCGCCAGTTCCTGGGGCGAATGAACAAGCCTGAAGTTGATTTCATCAAAGGAATACCGCCAGCCATAGCAATACAGCAGAAAGTCATAAACAACAACCCTCGTTCAACCGTAGGTACAACCACCGAAATCTACGATTACTTGCGCCTGTTGTTTGCACGAATCGGACGTACTTACTCCCCAATTTCAGGGCGTGAGGTGAAACAACACACTGTTGAGGATGTCATTGGTTTCATATTCTCCCTGCCCAACGACACGGCAGTCTCGATACTCGTAGAGACCTCAGCCGACGCTGCGACGCTTAGTTCACAAGGATTCTCGCGTTTTATGTGCGAGGACAAAGTTTTCAAAATCAGCGACTATACAGGCAAGCCTTTTCCCAAGGGCGCAAAACTTATCATAAGCCATATACACACCGACGGTTCATCTGAACTACGCAACCGCCTGTATGACTCAATAGAGACCGCATTTTACGAGGGCAAAGGTTCGCTTTGGGTTTATTCGGGTAACACATACACCAGTTTTTCAAAGAGTTTCGAGGCTGACGGCATAAAATTCCAAGTGCCAACAGACCGCCTGTTCTCGTTCAACAACCCAATAGGCGCCTGTCCAGAGTGCAATGGCTATGGGAAGATTTTGGGCATTGACCCTAACCTCGTCATACCAGACTGGTCAAGAAGCATTTACGATGATGCAGTACTGCCATGGCGCGGTCCAGCCATGGGTTGCGCAAAACAACAGCTGATACTCAACGCTGAGAAATTCGGATTTCCGATACACACGCCATACTATAAACTCACTGCCGAACAGCAAAAACTGCTGTGGGAAGGCAACGAGTACTTCACAGGCATAAACGATTTCTTCAAAGAGATTGAGTCGCAGCAATACAAGATACAATACCGCGTAATGCTCTCACGCTACCGTGGGCGTACCGTTTGCCCAGTCTGCCACGGCTCAAGACTGAAACAAGAAGCAACTTACGTAAAAATAGCAGGACGAAGCATAGCTGAACTTGTTGACATGCCTGTTGACGACCTTGCGAAATTCATAGCGGGATTACACCTCACACGTGCGGAACACGCAGCCGCCGACAGACTTATACACGAGATTTCGTCAAGGATAAGTTTCCTGCAAGACGTGGGTCTCGGTTATCTTACGCTTAATCGCCAAAGCAACACTCTTTCAGGCGGCGAAAGCCAACGAATAAATCTTGCCACCTCACTTGGCTCAGCCCTTGTCGGCTCATTATATATATTAGACGAACCATCAATAGGACTTCACCCTGTTGACACCGCACGACTGATGAAGGTGCTTCGCCAACTGCAACAATTAGGCAACACGGTGATTATAGTAGAGCATGACGAAGATATTATGCGTCAGGCAGACATTATTATAGACATTGGCCCTGAAGCAGGTACAAACGGTGGAGAAATTATAGCAATGGGCAGTCCTGATGAAATAGCCAAGAACCCCAAGTCAATCACAGGTGCGGCACTTCGTGGGGAACTGATACAAAAAGAATACACCTGTCCACGCATACCTTCGAACTTCATAGAAATATCAGGAGCCACACAAAATAACCTCAAGAACGTCACAGCCCGTTTCCCTTTGGGTGTTATGACAGCGGTTACTGGTGTATCAGGTTCTGGAAAATCGTCTCTTATACGCGACGTACTCTACAGCGCTTTGGGACGTGCCTTAGACAAATCGTCAATAGTCGATGGCTCTGTTCATTACGGGTCAATTTCGGGAGCTTTGAAACTGATTGACGATGTGCAGATGGTTGACCAAAACCCTATCGGAAAATCTTCACGCTCAAACGCCGCCACATATTTGAAAGTCTATGACGACATTCGCCGTCTCTTCGCCGAACAACCACTATCTAAACAGATGGAGTTCACACCAGCACATTTCTCGTTCAACGTAGATGGGGGACGTTGCCCAGAATGCGAGGGAGAAGGCACGGTGACTGTCCCTATGCAATTCATGGCGGACATCGTAATGCCTTGCCCAGCTTGCCACGGACGAAGGTTCAAGAACGACATTCTGGAAGTAAAATTCCACGAAGCCTCAATCTATGACGTACTGGAGATGACCGTTGACGCAGCCTTCGATTTCTTCTCGGAATACCCGGAGTCGGTGACCATTGCGCGCAAACTTAAACCATTGCAAGACGTGGGGTTGGGATACCTGAAATTAGGGCAAAGCTCCAGCACGCTATCAGGAGGAGAGAGCCAACGCATAAAACTTGCCTATTTCCTATCGCAGTCGTCAAAGAACCACCGCATACTTTTTATATTCGACGAACCAACCACGGGACTCCACACGGCAGACATCAACAGATTGCTCAGTTCGTTCGACCAACTGCTCGCCGCAGGACACACGATTGTGGTAGTGGAACACAACCTAAATGTCATCCGACGCGCCGATTGGATAATGGATTTGGGACCTTCAAGTGGCGAAAATGGGGGTAATATACTCTACGAAGGACCACTAAAGGGGCTAAAAGAGTGCAAAAACTCACTTACTGCCAGCGTGTTATAAAAACATCAAAAGAGGAATAATTTTTTCGTTAAAATCCTTGGCTGTTAACAAAAAAAGCAGTACCTTTGCAGTCGCAAATCAGAAGGGGTTTCCCGCCTGAAAATCCAATTCTTCCTTAGCTCAGTTGGTTAGAGCATCTGACTGTTAATCAGAGGGTCCTTGGTTCAAGTCCAAGAGGGAGAGCAAAACAGCAAATAACATTCTTCCTTAGCTCAGTTGGTTAGAGCATCTGACTGTTAATCAGAGGGTCCTTG
>JAKSNS010000019.1 GCA_024399545.1 Paludibacteraceae bacterium | reverse complement strand
TGCTCCGTCTCCAAACAATATATGCTTTTCAAATCGTACCAATTTATTATTTAGTCATAATGAAATAATAACTTGGTACAATCTTATTTTTATGTCACAATGCAACCCCTGTAAAGACGGAGCCTGCTCCGTCTCAAAACAATATATGCGTTTCAAATCGTACCAATTTATTATTTGATAACCACCTCTACACGGCGGTTGCGTGCACGACCCTCTTCGGTGCTGTTGTCTGCTACAGGCTGTGAGGAGCCTGCGCCACGGGTTTCGATGCGTGAGGCAGAGATGCCTTTCTTGACAAGGGCATTCCTCAGAGCCTCGGCACGACGTAATGACAAATCATTGTTGTGGGCAACCTGACCGACATTATCTGTATGACCGACAATCTCTATCCTAATCTTCGTGTTGGTGCGGAGGAACTGGTAGAGGTGTTCGATGACAGCGTATGATGTAGGGAGGATTTCGTCCTTGTCAGTGTCGAAGAAGAGGTTTTCGACGGTCATCGTACTACCCGGGATTATTGGCTGAAGGGCAGCGACGATAGAGTCGCCTGCCTTGCTAATCTCCTCGGTATAGAACAGATAGCCTGACTGGCGGACGCTGCAACCGTAGGAGCCTTTCTCAGGGAGGAAGACTACGAACTCACCGTTGGAGCGGTCGGAGGTTGACTCGAAATACTTGCGGTTGCTGCTTTGGTCAAACACCTCGACATACGCCTGGAGAGGGCGGCCGTTTGAGGCATCATATACACGGCCAGGGCTGTAGAGCATCTTGGCAGGGCGTGCGAATTCAGGTAACGAGATTTCGTAAATATCGAGTTTTGTCTCAGAGTCAGGGTCAATGCGGTCAGAGGCATAATAGCCACGTGTGCCCTCGCCGTTAACCACGAAACCAGACTCATCGCCGTTAGTATTTATAGGGTAGCCAAGGTTTTTAGGTGCCATGGTCACCTGACCAGAAGAATTGAAGCGTGTGACGAAAATGTCCGAGCCGCCCATGCCCTCGTGACCGTTTGACGAGAAATAGAAGGTCTCGCCGTCAGCGTGCATGAATGGCGCATACTCGTCGTCCTCAGTGTTTATAGGAGAGCCAAGAGGATGGGCGTCGTAAGGTTCAAGGGTGCCGTCACGTTTGATGCGTATCTTGACCTTCCAGATGTCGCGTTTGCCCAATCCCCCCGGACGGTTGGTGGCAAAATAGAGTTCCTCGCCCGAAGGTGCCATATATGGGTTTGACTCCCAATATTCGGTGTTGGCAGGAGCGCCGAGGTTGATGGGATTTGACCAGCGGCGACCCTGACGGATAGCGTAATAGATGTCGCACGAGCCTATGTTGTCAGGGTTGTTGCAGCTGACGAAGAACATATAACGGCCGTCGGCGGAAAAGCTCTGCGACCCCTCGTTGTCCGTGGTGTTGAGGTTGTCGTCTATCGGGCGGCTGAACGTCCAGGTGCCGTCCGTCTTGCTGTACGAGACGTAGATGTCCTCCTGAAGACGCTCGTCGCCTGCGTAATTCTCGATTGGCGCAAGCACCGTCGTTGACATCATGCTGCCGTCAGCGGTGATCGAGGCGAAATAATCATTGTATCTGGTGCTGACACCCTCAACGCGACGTGGCTGCATTTTGACGGGGTTGCGGTACAGGTTCAGAGCTGTTTTGTATCTGCTGCCGAGATTTCTGGCACGCTCCTTGAAGCCGGCGGAGATGCCTTCATAAACATCTACAGCCTCCTGATACTGGCCGTTACGGTAATATGCCTCAGCCATGCGGAGTTTGACCATGTCGTCGTCCGGACGTAGTTCGTAGATAGTCTCCATAGTGCTGACCATCAGTTCGTAATTGCCAGCGTTCCGATGTGTAAGCGCAAGTTCGAAATACGCCTGGCTGAACATTTTGTCTTTGGCTATGGCTTTCTCAAGCAGTTCGGTTTTCTCGCGTGTGCTCATAGCCATCCCTGACTGTTGGTAGAGTTTGATGGCGGCTTTCGATTTTGTGTCATATACCTGTGCCGAGGCTGCCAAGGTGACGGACAACAATATGAAAAACAACGGTTTTCTCATCGTTCAATCTCTTTTCTTATGATTTCGTGGGTTTGGTCAATATACTCCTGCATATTGTCGTGGGTCAGGTTGTCGGTGTTGATTGGCTCGTGGATGGTCAGCGTAATGGGGTGAGGCTTGATCCACCAACTGCCTTTCGGTTTGATGTCAAACGACCCATCCACCGACATTGGGACAATAGGCATGTGCAGGTCACGTGCCATGACGAAAGCCCCACGTTTGAACGTTCCCACCTTTCCTGTCCTTGTGCGAGTGCCTTCGGGGAAAAGCACGACGGATGAATTATTGTCCTTCAGGATACGTTCCGCTTTCTGGAGCGACTGCATTGACTTCATTTTTGAAGATCTGTCGATCAATACATGCCCCACCTTCTTGCATGCATGGCCTACGAGAGGTATTCGTCCCAACTCCTCCTTCATAATCCATGCGAAGCGGTTTGGCAGGTAGCCGTAGATTGCGAAAATGTCGTACCAACCTTGATGATTGGCAAGGAAAATATAGGGTTTTCTTGGGTCAATATGCTCACGACCCACGACATGGACGGCGGATAAAGCCAGTGCGCAGATGAAATTTGCCCACAACCGCACAAAACCGTTCAGTCTGGCTGCACGCACGCCAAGTGTCACCATCACTATCACAACGATGGCCGTAACTGCCGTAATGACAATGCCTAAAGGGTAGTAAACAATAACAGAATACAACACCCAAAACGGGTAGATTTTACGTTTCATCCGCATTAGTTTTTTTACGGTGCAAATTTACTGATTTTTTTCCGAATTTTCTTGCTATTTTTCGGAAAATTATTTCTAACTTTGCAAAGTGATTGCGTAATGCGTCAGGTGCTACGAAAATAAAAAGAAAAATACATAGTTAACATGAAGGAAAACAGCTCAAAACAGTTAAAACGTGCTGCGGACAATATCCGTATTCTGGCAGCATCAATGGTAGAAAAAGCAAAGTCGGGACACCCTGGCGGGGCGATGGGCGGAGCGGATTTCATCAATGTGCTCTTCTCGGAGTTCCTGGTTTACGACCCTGAAAAGCCTCTTTGGGAGGGGCGTGACCGTTTCTTTCTGGATCCTGGACACATGTCGCCAATGCTCTATTCAGTGCTGGCGTGTGCAGGCAAATACACGATGGATGACCTGAAGAACTTCCGCCAGTGGGGTAGCATTACCCCTGGACATCCAGAGCGTGACATAATGCACGGCATTGAGAACACATCCGGTCCTCTCGGTCAGGGACATGTCTATGCTGTAGGCGCTGCGATTGCCTCGAAATTCCTCAACGCACGCATGGACAACATTCTTCAGTCGAAGATTTACGCCTACATCTCTGACGGGGGCATACAAGAAGAGATTTCGCAAGGTGCTGGACGCATAGCCGGTACATTAGGGCTGAACAACCTCATTATGTTCTACGACTCAAACAATGTGCAGCTCTCGACGATGTGCAACGAGGTGTCGAACGAGGACGTTGCACGCAAATACACAGCCTGGGGATGGAAAGTTCTTACTTGCGACGGACACTCTGTTTCAAGCATACGCCGCAACCTCAAAGCTGCCATAAACGAAAAAGAGAGACCAGTTCTCATCATAGGTACCACAACCATGGGCAAAGGGGCTTTGCGCGAGGATGGCTCATCATACGAAAACTGCCCTGCCACACACGGCTCGCCACTCGGTGGACAGGCTTACACAAACACCATTACGGCACTCGGTGGTGACCCTGAAAACCCATTCGTACTCTTTGATGAGACGAAAGAGATATACGAACGCCGTCGCGAGGCACTGCGCAAGATAGTAACTGAGCGTTACCAGAAACGTGACAATTGGGCGATGGCCAATCCAGTAAAAGCCGCAAAACTGTCAAAATGGTTCTCAGGAATAGCTCCTCATATTGACTGGACAAAGGCAAAACAGAAACCAGACACCGCAACTCGTGCAGCTTCGGCAACATGCCTGTCAGCATTGGCTGACCAAGTTGAGAATATGATTGTTTCGTCAGCAGACCTCAGCAACTCAGACAAAACAGACGGATTCCTGAAGAAGACCCATGCTTTCAAGAAAGGAGACTTCTCAGGGGCATTCCTTCAGGCAGGCGTTTCGGAACTTACAATGGCTTGCCTATGCATAGGTATGACTTTGCACGGTGGCGTAATTGCCGCTTGTGGTACTTTCTTCGTATTCTCTGACTATATGAAACCTGCAATCCGTATGGCGGCACTTATGCAATTGCCAGTGAAATTCATCTGGAGCCACGATGCTTTCCGCGTTGGCGAAGATGGTCCTACGCATGAACCAGTAGAGCAAGAGGCACAACTCAGACTTATGGAGAAACTGCATAACCATGCCGGTATGAACTCAATGTTGGTTCTCCGCCCTGCCGACGCAAAAGAAACAACGGAGTGTTACCGTCTGATGATGGAAAACACTTCAACACCAACAGGCATAATACTTTCGAGACAGAACATAACTGACCTGCCAGACACTACAAATTACTCGTTAGTGCGTAACGGAGGTTATGTGGTTTCGGAAGACAAAGACCCTGAATACACGCTCATCGCAACAGGTAGCGAGGTGTCAACATTGGTGCAGGTAGCCAAGATTGTCCGCGAGAAGGGACACCGAGTATCTATTGTCTCAGTACCTTCGGAAGGATTATTCTTCAACCAGCCAGAAGAGTACCGCAACAAGGTTATCCCTAAAAACGTTAAGCGTTTCGGTTTGACGGCAGGTTTGCCTGTGAACCTGATAAACCTTGTAGGCACAGACGGAACAATATACGGGTTAGAATCATTTGGTTTCTCAGCACCTTACAAAGTACTTGACGAAAAACTCGGGTTCACGCCTGAACAGGTAGCGGCAAGAATCCTTGCACTATAAGGCCATGAAGACGAAGTTTCAGCCCGTCTAAGAAATTAAGGTAAGTTCTATAAATTCACCGTTTTGAAAACTGATAAAAATAAGAAACAAATGAACTTTTTGGTGTTTTTGAAGTTTCTTTTAGCATTTCCACACAGCAATCTGCCTAAAATAAACTTCAAAAAAACTCTCAAAATGAATTTATAGAACTCACCTTGACAAAAAAAGTTGACATTATGAATATTGACCGCCTCTTTATTATCGACAGTTGCCTTCGCGACAGAAATCGCACTTGGTCACTTCAGGACCTGATAGACCAATGCGGCGAAGCAATGAAAAACTCAAAACGCTCAATACAGGGTGATTTGGAGTTGATGCGCAAAAGATTCAATGCGCCAATAGAAGTTAGTGACCGCAAATTTTATAGTTACAGCGACCCGACGTTCAACCTTGCGGCACAGCAACTCACGGAAGAAGACAAAGCCACTATTTTGGACATGATTGACTCGCTACGCAATTACTGCCGTTTTGACTCAGTCAAGCCTATGTTGAACGAAATAAACAAGATGGGCGACAAAATGGCGGACACCCTTGCGATGCCACGCCTTCCCCGCCCATTGGGTCTTGCAGCCAAGAAGCCTACCGACATCCGTTTTTGGGTGGATGCAGAATACGTGGAACACATTGTCCAGCACCCTATCCACCCTACGATGCAAATAGAACAATACGAATTTGACGGTAGCGCAAACTTCGTAGTGCATACAGTACTCAGCGCAAAATTGATTTCTTGGGCTGAGAGCTATAAGGGGAAGGTTATTCTGAAGATTGAATAACCACAGTAAGCCTAACACCATAGGTGTATGGTTTGCATGCAGCACTCTATGTGAATAGTCTCAGGCAACATAATTGCCTCGCCATCATAATGGGCCTCCAACCCGCCATCACGTTGGATAGTTATCTTCTTTCCGCGAAGATGGATAATGTGTTCGCTCTTGTAAGCCTCGTATTTGAAGAGTTTAATGAGAAGGTCAGGTGCCTGGACAATAGAAATAGGCTTAACGATGGTAATCTCCAAGAGTCCGTCGGTGACAGAAGCCGTAGGGGCAATGTGACAACGGTTGCCCCACTGGTTGGCATTGCCGACAGTGACGAGCATGGCATCAACCTCAATCTTCGTATCCTCAGTGGTGATTACATAATGGGATGGTTTGAAGTTTTTCCAATCCTCAACCGCCTTGGCAATGTAAGTCTTAATTCCACGAGAACCAGCTTTGGCGTAATCACAAGCCACCTTGGCATCAAAACCAACGCCTGTAGTGCAGAAAAACCTGTGGCCCTCGACAATTCCACTGTCAGCAAGGATAGAATTACCGTGGTTGAGTTTACGCATAGCACCTGGCAAATGGCGTGGAATGCCAAGATGAAGGGCAAGTCCGTCGCCTGAACCATTAGGGATAATACCAAGTGCGGTACGTGTGCCAATCAAGCCACAAGCAGTCTCGTTGACCGTTCCGTCACCACCCACCGCGACAACGACATCAACGCCGTCAGCGGCGGCACGACTGGCAATTTCGGTGGCATGCCCCCCGTGCTCCGTAAACGCAAAGTCGGGCGAAAAACGGTTCTTGTCAAGTAACCTTCTTATCCTACCGACCTTCTTCGCCCCATTGCCACCTCCGGCAATTGGGTTTATTACAAACAAAATCCTTTCCATATTTTGATGAAAAAATTATTATCGTTCTTGAGGAAACCTATGCCGCTTGTAATATACTCGGCAATAATCAGTTCCCTTAACCTGCTTTTATACAACATTCCGTTTTTCCAGTTCGTAGCCTCGCACAGCGAAGGTTCGTCCGTCTTCATAATAGCATCGTTGGTCATACTGATGATAACACTCAACGGTTTTGCCATAATGTTGTTGGTACGTCTGACACGTTGGGTAGGGAGGGCGTTGATATGCGTGACCAACATATTAAGTTCGGCAGGAGTGTTCTTCGCAATCACCTATAGCACAATACTTGACGAGGCGATGATGAGTTGTTTCTACGACACCCGACCTTCGGAGGCTTCAGGCTTCATTACCGTAGGATTGTTCACCTATATTATTTTCCTTGGTATTCTGCCATCCGTATATCTGCTAATGCAGAAGGTCAAATTAGGTTCGTGGCGTAACTGGTTCATATCCTTGGGGTCGTCATTAGGCATTTGCGTTATCATTGTGCTTATCAACCTGAACAACTTCCTATGGATAGGCAAATACGACACAGAACTTGGGGGGTTGCTAATGCCATGGTCGTACATTGTAAACACGGGACGACTGATCAGCCATAAACATGACAAGAACCAAGTCGCCATTCCTTTGCCTGACGGACATTTCACAAACAACACACGCACGGCAGTTGTGCTTATAATTGGCGAGTCAGCAAGGTCCGACCACTTCCAACTTTATGGTTACAAAAGGGCTACCAATCCTTTATTATCACAGCGTGAGGATTTGCATGTAATCAAGGCGAACTCAAACTACACATACACTTCGGCGGCTGTCAAATGTATCCTACAACCTGACGACGACTCGAAATTGTACGAGACACTGCCTGACTATCTTTTCCGCATGGGGGCAGATGTCTCATGGAGGACATCAAACTGGGGTGAACCTCCGTTGCACCTGAAAGAGTATGTAACACTGGCGGAACTTGCGGAGAGATATCCTTCGGCAAACGGCGAGTTTGACGAAACACTATGCGCAGGGGTTGCCGAACGTATTTTATCGTCAGGCAAAGACAAAGTGCTTATCGTACTGCACACCTCAACAAGCCACGGACCATGCTACGACAGCAAATACCCAGACGAATGGCGAAAATTCCAGCCTGTAGCAAGGGACGTTGAGTCGGCGGACAAAGACATCCCAGGACTCATAAACGCCTACGACAACGGCATTCTCTATACAGACTATCTGATAGACAACGTCATCAGCCAGTTGGAGAAACTGACGGATTGGCAAACCTCGGTGGTTTACATCTCAGACCATGGGGAATCGCTTGGCGAGAACAACGTCTTCATGCACGGAGTTCCACGTTCGGTTGCGCCAAAGACACAGTACGAAGTGCCATTGCTGCTATGGCTAAGCGAGAACAACAACTATGATGTCAAGGCTGTAAAAGAGCCTGTTGACCAGACTTATATATTCTCGACAGTCCTTACTTTGTTGTCAATGGAGTCTCCTGCGGTGACAGAAGAACGGTCACTTGTTTTGCCGTGCAAAGGTACAAAATAATTTTGTGAAATGGCGTATTTGCGATGATAATTTTTTTAATAGAGATAATATTCTGGTATCTGCTACTTTGGTTAGCCTCACGCAGAGGCTTTGAAGGACTGTTGGCATTTGTGATAGTGGCGTCAATAACCGCCACGATAGAAGCCGGGCAGAACATTATACTCTTAGGCTATCACCTAAACGGGGGGTGCATACCTTTTGCCACACTATTCCTTGCCACAGACATAGCAAGCGAGTTGCAGGGCAAAAGAGAGAGCCGCTCGCTTGTAAACTACAGCGGAGTGGCAATCCTGTTATTTCCTATAGTCATAGCACTTTTCGGGATTTACGAGGGGGTGAGACCTGCATGGTATGACACATTGGGGGGGACGATACGTATTTCTGTGGCAAGCGTAATCACCTACCTGCTATGCGGTTACGTGGATATTATGATTTACCATAGCATTGGGAGGATATCTAAATTCAAATGGTTGAGAAACAATATTGCAACCATAACATCGCAGTTCATAAACGCGGCAATGTTCATAACACTTGCCTTTGGGTGGAACAGTGAATTGGTTGTCTTCAACGCAATAGTCTCGACTATACTTGCGTTATTGGACACTCCAATGATATATATAATAACAGGGAAAGACAAATTGCTATAGGTGACAGACCTTTGGAATACGTACATCGTTCGGTAGGGCTACGTTACGGGGAGGTTTTTTGTATGTCAATTTGTGCAACGCCGAATGGGCGGAGGGACATTTTGTCACTACCTTGCCTCGTGGCATACCTTTTGATTCAACGAAAAATGAAATAACCTAAAAAAAACAATTACAACTATGACATGTACTCCACTTGCTGACCGCGTTCTGATTGAACCAACAGCCGCTGAAACAAAAACCGTCGGTGGTATCATCATCCCCGACACTGCAAAAGAAAAGCCTCTCCGTGGAACAGTCATGGCAGTAGGCCGTGGCACAAAGGACGAGGAAATGATTCTCAAACCAGGCGATGTCGTGCTTTATGGCAAATACGCAGGCACGGAAATCGAACTTGATAACGAGAAATACCTTATCATGCGCCAGTCAGACGTATTGGCAATTCTTTAATCTATTAACCATTAAACAATTTAACAATTATGGCAAAAGAAATCACATTCAATACCGAGGCTCGCGAAGAGCTGAAGCGTGGCGTTGACCAGCTTGCCAACGCAGTAAAAGTCACCCTTGGCCCTAAAGGCCGTAACGTCATCATTGAGAAGAAATACGGAGCACCACACATCACAAAAGACGGTGTGACAGTAGCTAAAGAGATTGAGTTGGATAATGCGGCTGAAAATGTTGGCGCACAACTCGTTAAAGAGGTTGCCTCGAAGACAGGCGACCAGGCAGGCGACGGTACGACAACGGCAACAGTCCTTGCACAGTCAATCATCAACGTAGGTCTGAAAAACGTGACCGCAGGCGCAAACCCTATGGATTTGAAACGCGGTATTGACAAGGCCGTAGCTAAGGTTGTCGAGAGCATCAAGGCTCAGGCACACGAGGTTGGCTCGGATTATGACAAGATTGAGCAGGTTGCCGCTATTTCAGCAAACAACGATGCCGAGATTGGTAAACTCATCGCTGACGCGATGAAGAAAGTGTCGAAAGATGGCGTAATCACCATCGAGGAGGCTAAGGGCCGTGACACAACTATCGACGTTGTAGAGGGTATGCAGTTCGACCGTGGCTATATCTCTCCTTATTTCGTGACAAACACTGAGAAGATGGAGGTTGAGATGGATAAACCTTACATCCTCATACACGACAAGAAAATCTCTAACCTCAAAGAGTTGCTGCCAGTACTTGAACCAGCAGTACAGACTGGCCGTCCATTGCTCATCATCGCTGAGGACGTTGACTCAGAGGCCCTCACGACACTCGTTGTTAACCGTCTGCGTAGCCAGTTGAAGATTTGCGCCGTTAAGGCACCTGGTTTTGGCGACCGTCGCAAAGAGATGCTTCAGGACATTGCGACACTCACCGGCGGCCTCGTAATCAGCGAGGAGCAGGGCATCAAACTGGAGAGCGCAACTTTGGAGATGCTTGGTACTGCCGAGCGTATCAACGTTTCAAAAGACAACACAGTCATCGTCAATGGTTGTGGCGACAAGACAGCTATACAAGACCGCGTAAACCAGATAAAGGCCCAGATTGAAAACACCAAGTCAGACTATGACCGTGAGAAACTTCAGGAGCGTCTCGCAAAACTTTCCGGTGGCGTTGCCGTCCTCTATGTAGGTGCCGCCTCGGAGGTTGAGATGAAGGAGAAGAAAGACCGCGTGGACGACGCATTGTCAGCAACACGCGCAGCAATCGAGGAAGGTATCGTTCCTGGCGGTGGCGTGGCTTATATCCGCGCAATCGAGGATTTGAAGAACCTCAAAGGCGAGTGCGACGACGAGCAGACAGGTATTGAGATTATCCGCCGTGCCATCGAAGAGCCACTCCGCCAGATTGCCATCAACGCAGGTAAGGAAGGTGCTGTAATCGTACAAAAAGTCGTAGAGAGCAAAGACGATTACGGATATAACGCACGCCTCGACAAATACGAGAACCTCTTTGCAGCAGGTGTGGTTGACCCAGCCAAGGTTGCCCGCGTGGCTCTTGAGAATGCCGCATCAATCGCAGGTATGTTCCTCACCACAGAGTGCGTAATCACCGATAAGAAGGAGGAAAACCCACAAATGCCAGCAATGCCTAACCCAGGTATGGGTATGATGTAATAATATAGTTGGCTAACTTAACAATAAAAAGGGCAACCGCTATGCGCGGTTGCCTTTTGTCATCAAAAAGCACGGAAAGTTAATAGGAATCACCCTAAGATTATTTTCCAATTATAGTCACCGCCTGATCCTTCGCCTGTTCCAACAAAACCAAGTTTTTCGGTAGTAGCAGCCTTTATGCCCTTTTACTATTTTATGTTTTTATGGTACGGTTGGGCTTGCTCTTTTCTTGCTCTTTTATTTTGTCGGAATGAACGCGGTTTTCTAAGGTCTTTATGGCCTCTGTTTTTGCTTCAATCGTGTATGCGATTTCAATAATTTCAATAATTTCACCTAAAAAGTTGGGGGTAGGTTTTCTTGGTCAGCTATTGAAGCACAAGAAAAAAGTACGGAGAGTTAATGGAAATCACCTTAAGATTATTTTCCAATCAGAGCCACAGCATAGGCGGCAATGCCCTCGCCAGTTCCAACGAAACCAAGTTTTTCGGTAGTAGTGGCCTTGATGCTAACACAATCAATGTCAACACCTAAATCCTCCGCCACGCATCGCCGCATCTCGTCAATATAACCCATAAGCTTAGGTCGCTGCGCACAGATTGTAACATCAACATTGCCAATCTTGTAGCCTTTTTCGGAAAGCATAGTGACAACACGGCGCAAGAGTACCCTGCTATCAGCACCTTCAAACTCGGCAGAAGTGTCAGGGAACCAATAGCCAATGTCCCTCAAAGCAGCAGCCCCCAATAGCGCATCAGAGAGCGCATGCAGAGCAACGTCGGCGTCAGAATGGCCAAGAAGACCTTTTTCGTATGGCACATCAACGCCACATAACACCAAACGACGTCCCTCGACAAGACGATGCACGTCATAACCAAAACCTATCCTATCCATAAACTGCGTATTATATCAAAAAAGGGGCATCAGAGATGCCCCCAACGATATTGTTAAGAAAATATTTACCAAGCGTCGTCAGCCTCCTGGATGGCCTTCTTCTCAGAACCACGGTCAGCCAACTGCTTCAAGCCCTCAACGTCAAAGCCGAGAGAGAACTTAAGTGTGTTGTTCAAAGGGTTGTTCTGGCTGAGAGCGCAGCAATAAGAGACATCAAGTTTGAAACCAGAGAGTTGGAAGCCTGCACCAAAGGTGAAATACTTACGGTTACCTTTGTACTTAGCTTCGTTGTTATAACCAAAGCGTGCGAAGAACTGCTCATTATAAGAGTACTCAGTGCCAAGGCCGAAATTGAACTCAGCCATCTCCTCCTTGAAACCGTAAGGGGCATCAGCCCATGAACGTGCAAGACCTTGCATTACAGAAATGTCGTTGTATTGGTCTTGGTTCATAGCCCATGTGCTTTGGTCGTCTGGGTCATAGTTGTTAGTGTAGCGTGAATACTTAGAAGGCACCATCAGACGGTAAGTCTCGGCATGGAAAGAGATGCGGTGGTACTTGTTGATGGCAAGCTGGTAAGCGAAACCAAGACGGAGGGTCAAAGGGAGGAAGTTCTTTGTGTTGTTGTCGTCGTAAGAAATCTTGGTGCCGAGGTTTTGGATGTTGAAACCAAAACGGAAATAGTCAGTGCCGCGCTTAGTGTCGATAGGTAGATTCAAGTAACCGTTGATATCAGAGGCGAAAGCGTAACCAGCCTTATAGTTCTCGTCGTTCTTGGCAGAAAGGTCAGAATAGACCAACCTCAAGACAACACCCATAGAGAAGTGGTCGGAAAGCATCCTTGAATAACCAACGTCGAAAGTAACCTCGTTAGGGGTAACGCTGTAGCCGATGTCGTCCAAAGACTCGCGGACAGTGACGTCACCCATAGAGAAATACCTTAATGAGGCAGAAACCGCACCAGCCATCCTGCTGATGTTGTAATAGCCAGCTACGGTAAGCAGATGCACGTCCTTAACGAGATTTGACAACCAAGGGGAGTAGTTGAACGTGAAACCGCCTTGGCTCTTCATCTGAGCATATTTGGAGGAGTTCCAGAACTGTGAGTTGATGTCGGCCATAGTCGCAACACCCATGTCAGCCAAACCACCAGCGGCAGCGTCAGGGCCAATGGCAAGGCCAGGAACAGCCGTCAGCGTTGGGTTATTGTAATCTTCAGGAATGTCTCCACTTGCCGCCTTGCCTTTGTCAGCCATAGCAGCCGTTACCATCGCTAAAGCGATAATTGTCAAAAAAATCTTTTTCATTATTATCTAATCAAATGTTATATCCAATAATAGAGGGACGGAAAAGAGCACGCCTTTTACGCCATTCCAAACAGTGTGCAAAGTTACGAAAATTTTCGTCCACAGACAAGGATTTTCACCGTTTTTACTGAACTTTTTCCAAGGCGCACCTTCGCATAATAGACACCAGCGGAAGTAGCACCCTGCAAGTTCCACCTAATCACCACCTTACCACCGACATCATACATAACAGCATCATCATTCCATGACCAAACTTTCCTGCCACAGACATCGAAAATATCGACTGAAACGTCATTTTCAACCCCAGGGGCATCGCCTGTCACGATAATATCGGTGTAAAAAACAGCGGGATTTGGCACGATTTCCACGTTTTCCATTTGATTTTCCTTACCTTCGGTAACATGGATGCGGCATTGTGCAGTCGCAGAATTGTTCATCATATCCCAACACCTGAAGCGAATGTCGTGCCACCCCTTGCTAATGCCTGAAAGCCTGTATTCAACCTTACCCTGCTGGTAAGAACCCATAACCGCCTCATAATAATTGTTCAGCACAACACCCTCGTCATCGTCAACCCACATCATTATGTCGTGACCTATGCCACTGCCACAGGTGTTTATGCCATAGTCGTCAAAGAGTCGCACAATCATCAAAGGATTCTCGCCAACCTCGTACTTCTCCTTGACAGTCAGCGTATTGAAAGAGAGTATAACCTCTGGGCCAAGAGTATCCTCGACAACAACAGGCGACTCGCCGCCTATCGTAAGCCCCTCGTCATTGCCGTTGCCCTCTATGCCACGTTGCTCGTCCCACGCATACATAACCACCCTGGCAGAACCGAGGTTGTAACGTATGTCTTTAGGAACAACGAAACGTATCTCGAAACGTCCCTCGCTGACCGTCGTCTTGCCTTTGAAAATCGGGTTTATCCTGTATTTGTAGGCAAAAGGTTCTAAGGTCGGGTCATCATTACTAAGAGTACGCACAGTTTCCTCCTTGTCAAACACAGTAATATGGACATAGCCGTCAAAATCAACGTCAACGTCGTCACCTTCGTTAACAGTACCGCTAAGTGTGACAATATCCATAGCACCTGCCGTATCTTTGTCGTAAGTGCAACGTATGTCCCTGTCCCAAGCCCAGTTAAGCCTCAACGCAGGGTCGCCCAAGAGTGCAAAACAGAGCCTATTGCCATCATTGAGCGAAGCACGAGCGTTCTTTCCACGTCTCAACGCCTCACCTATGGTCACGCCAGGTTGCAGCAAGTGCCTCGTAACCTCCTGCATCAGAGCCTCATTCAACCCAGAATAGACCGTCCTCGTGGTCGAAATCATAGCTATCGCACCACCGTTAGGATTAAGGGTCATAATCTCACCACCAGAGTCTTTAGTATCGTCAAAACGCGAGAAATTGCAAGTACCAGTCATCCACAAAGGCAACCTCCTGTTATCCATATTTATCATATCAGTATAACTGATTATCTGCTCGTTAGACAGGTTGGCATATCCACCATGGCCAACGTATTCAATAAGCAGGGAACCGTCAGCTATATAATCGTCCAACTCCTTCTTAAGCAGCGGGTAAGACTCGCCCTGAGTAGTGGTCTGCTGCTTGTAAGAGTCCATATAGAGTTTACGCACCAAAAGCGAGGGGTAAAGGTTTTCAGTCAGTTCAGCAACGCCATCTGCACCCCTCACATGGATGTTGTTGTCACCATCGTCAGCAACTATAATCGCACGGTTTTTCCACTCGCCAAGGTCGTCGTTAGCCATATAACGCTCAACCTTATCAACATATTCCTTGGCCTGCTGTTTCGTGTAGGCGTTTATCCTTCCAACAGCCACGCTCATAGTGTCGCGTTTCAAATCAACCGAGCCTTCCTTAGTTATGCCAAACCAGTCGTCAGAGCAATATGAACCACCCTCAGAATAAGACTCAATGCTCTGATACGTAAGCAGTTTCCAATGGTCATCCTTGCTTTGTTCACGTAACAACCCCCTATTGTCAAAACACCCATCACCCATCAAAACAACGTAACGTGTGCCGCTTGCCGCCATCTGGGTTATGAAACTCCGGTACGCCTCGACAGACGGCGTACCATCAGAATACTCGTAAAAAATCTCTTTCTGAGTAACCACGGCGTAACTCATACCGTCGTGCCATTGGTGCAGGCTTCCCAACCTATCCGCCTCTGCTATAAACTCTTCGTCTGTAATAATAAGATACTCAGCATTGCCCATACCGTGCAACCTGCCGATTTCACGACCGTTACGTCGCTCGTCGTCACTCTCACCACCAGCAACAGCCGCCTTGACATCACTCGCAACTGCCGATACTCGTTTATCCTCATAATTAACCTCTATCCAGTCAAGATAACCGTTAGCACCAGTGCCACTGTAGTTTATCGTAACCTTAATACGTTCACCACCAGGCTGCATAGTGAAACGGTAATTACCGGTAGAGGCTTTTCCCTTGTCATCGCCAACAGGCGCGCTGACCGTCAAAGTCCCCACCACGACATCGTTAACCTTTATAGTAGCAGTAGCCACAGACAGCCCAGACTGCGCCATACGCACCCTGACAGTAGCCTCGCTACCTGCCTTTATCCCCGGCAGGTCTATCATAAAACTCTGCTCCTTCGTGGCATTCGTAAACTCCTCGCCAACAAACTCTTGCCCTGAATGGCACAACGATGTCCTATCCACCTCATGCAAAGCAACACCCAACGGTGGGTTGTCGCCAACAATACGCCCGTCACGCCCCACGGCGAAACTTTTCCACGTCATGCAACTGTTCCTCGTGTGCATACCCAAAGTATCCCATGTCACGCCACCGTCAGAATAGAACACCTGACCATTCCACGAATACCACCCAGCACCATCCATACAACGCACGAATTTCACCCTCTCGCCACACGCCATGGAGCATGACGAAAAGACCATTATTGCCAGCATTAACCAGCGGAAAATGCTATCATAAATATGTTTCAAGATTCCCATATAGACAACTCTCAAACTGGCTGCAAAGTTACGAAAAATATATGAAATAGCCAAACAAAAAAAAGATAAAAAAAATCATATTCAAGACTTGTGTATTTCAGAATTATTCCGTACCTTTGCACAAAATATACAAAACAATGGGAAACAGCACAATACCTAATACCTTCGGGCTTTCTGTCACGGCAGACAACTTCTTGACTTTCACTACCGTACCCCAACTTCGCACAATTCTCAACGAACTGCGACAACCATTCATTGTCGTAGGCGAGGCTTCAAACATACTTTTCACCACAAAACATTATAAGGGCACTGTCCTACGCTCTGGCATAACAGGTTACGAGTTCACAGAGGACGGTCCTGACATACTTGTCACAGCAGGCAGCGGTGTACATTGGGACGATTTCGTCGCTGAGGTCGTCCGCCGCAACCTCTGGGGGGCGGAAAACCTATCGTACATTCCAGGCACAGTCGGTGCTTCCGCCGTACAAAATATTGGTGCCTACGGAGCTGAGGCAAAGGACATTATACACACTGTCCAAGCTATAGAAATAGCCACTGGCGACAAACGGATTTTCTCCTGCGAAGAATGCCAGTATGCCTACCGTTCATCCATTTTCAAGCACGAACTTGCCAATAGCTATGTCATAATCTCAGTCACATACCGCCTCTCGCGAACACCTCGCCCAAACCTCACATACAAACCTCTCGCAGAGGCTTTTGACAACAAAGCCAACCCTTCTTTGGACGAAATCCGCAACACGGTCATACAGATACGTCGTTCAAAACTTCCCGAACCATCAGAAATAGGTTCGGCAGGCAGTTTTTTTATGAACCCTGTCATTACTATTGATGAGTACGAGAAACTGAAAAAAATATATCCTGATATTCCGCACTACGAAGTCGAAGACCCTAAGAACCACTGCATTACTGGTATAAAAACACCTGCCGCATGGCTCATTGACCATGCAGGGCTAAAAGGGTTCTCCATCGGTGGTGCATCGGTACATCTAACACAACCACTTGTACTCATAAACCGCAGCGGCACTGCTACATCTGACGATATTATTGCACTTTCTTCTCACGTTATAGACACAGTAAAAAATATGTATAACATTACACTTCGTCCAGAAGTAATCTTTGTATAAAATAAACACTAACAATATGAAACACTTAATTTTATCTATCCTATTTCTTTTTTTAGCAACAAATGTTTTTGCTACACAGGAGACGTTTTTATACACGTTTTCACAGGAAACTTTCACTGGTACGATTGAAACAAATCAACGTGAAACGCTATCACTTCATAATCGTCAGTTCATCATAAACTGTACTGGAATTAATGGTAGCAAAGTTGATGTCAGTTTCGTTCCTAATCACGGCCTTCGAATTATCAGCAAATCAGGTTCTCCCACATTTATCATTTATACAAAAACATCTGATAAAACACGGACAGCCTCAATCACTCTCGAGACAAAATTTTCTGGCAATATTATCACCTTCACAGAACCTGGATCAACACCTTCTGAATCATATACAAATACATCCTCGTTCGGAACCAACACTTACACTCAATCGTATTCAAACAACACTACAGGACCAAAAATAAACATCCAACTCTTTCCTTCAGACACCATTTTCATAAAATCAATAGAATTCACCTTTGACATTCAATCAACGACATCATCAACCATAAATTTGCACAATGGTTCAAACACAATCGGCTCTTATTCCGTCTCTTCCTCAGACAAGTTTCCGATTTCACTTCCTTCGGTAATACCTTCTGACCCACGTTTTTCATTCTTTGGGTGGACAACAAACTCCACTATATCACTATCGGATTCACCAACAGCACCTTCCGAAATAACAACATCCATAACAGAGACTCCATCGTCTGCGACAACAGACCTTTATCCTATCTTCGCCCACTACCGCCAGAACTCTTTTCCTGAAATCATTACAATCATTCCAGACTCTAACAACAAAGAGCATCTATTTATTCCTTTTCCACTATCCGACTTTCAAGCAATTGCGTCAGATGCTATACTTGCTTCTCTCCATGTTCACATTAAGGGAAGTTTACACAATACCATGCACACGACCTTTAGTTTTTCCTCACCTACAAACAAAACAGATATTATTGCCACCTTTGCAGACACACATATTGAGCAATTCTATCCATTGACAATCAACACTTTCATACCTATTGGCCTAACTGGCACTATTGTAATTCACAGAATGGACGACCCACTGACAGTAGACTCAATCGTCGCCATCACATACCCCAACCCCGAGCCTCGCTACTACACCTCAATCCCCGCCACTACACCAGACAACGACTTGACCATCAACCTCTCCGACCCTGTAAACGTCACAACGTCACTCACGGCAACTGATGCAGTCACATACTCAATGACCATAGACGACTCAAGATTCTATTTCCTCTCACTACCCTTCGCCGCACCATTCAACAACACAACCATAACCCCTATAACTGGTCCCCACCCACGCACATATTACTATGGGGCTACTGATGATGCTTTCCTCGGAGATTATGTCATCTCTGACTACGATGAAACAACCCACTCATGGCATGACCTAACAAAGACGGAACTCGAGACAAACGGTTTTCAACCTAACCACGGATACACCATAGGACTCACCCAGCCAGGAACTAAAGCCACATTTACCTTCCGCACCGCCAACGCACCAATAACCATCTCACCTTCACAACCAGAAACCATAATCCAAACGCCAATAACAAACCCTTCCGACAAACGCAATGCCGGCTGGAACCTTATCGGCAACCCATACGTCACACCTCTTGACCCGACACAAGTTTGCACAGAGCAAGGACTGACTTTGAACTACATCCTCATACCAAACGACAACAACTCATACGACATCGTATCACAATACTCTGAAGATGAGATACCAATAATACCACCATTCACCTCATTTTTCATACAATCAACCACACCAACGACCATAATCAACCCACAGGCAACAAGCAATACACCTGCTGGCATAAGGCAAACAACCACGCCAATCTACCATTTTAACATTGTCTGTATGACGCCAGATTCAACGAAATCCGTCTTGACAATCCTCTCTAATGACTCGCTTACCGATGACTACGAAACCTCGTTCGACCTACTTTCCCTCTCGCCCGAAACAGACATAACCCACGATGGCCTCGCCATTTACGCATCATCTATACAGCCAGGAGACACAATACCAATAAACATTCCTACTTCTGACGCAACCCTCTCTCTTGGACACAATATCCTCATTCCAGAGAACTGGACAATAGAAATCCTGCCTGACATCCCCGCAGTCACAATCATAGACAACACCCCTGCATCACTCGACAACATAGATGAGACCCCCGACACGCCAATACAAATCTTTACCATTGACGGCAGACTGATTTTCACAGGCAACACCATGCCAACAAACCTTACCCCTGCCACCTATATCATCCGCACTCCACGCAAAACACAAAAAACAATAATAAAATAACACCTAAAACCATGATTCCAAACTCTTATTTCCAACCGACGGCTCCTCCATCCGCCGAGTTTCAGTATGCCGCACCTGAACAATACTACGAAACGACCACACAACCCACGCAACAGCGCGTCACTCCACGAAACCGCTATAAAGACCCTGCTGACATAGTTTATGGCAGCGCACCTTTTGATTCTACGCTGACGCCCCTACTCATCCTTATCCTTCTTTACGCACTCATTAAACTTAAAAAAAAATAATCACCGAAATTTTTGTCAAATTCAAAAAAAAGCACTATCTTTGCACCGTAATAAATACGGTACGCGACGATTGTGCCGCTGGATAGCCTTAATCGCCTTACCTTCACACACTCCTATTCCCTGAAGCTTCTCTGTTTCAGTGCCTTTTTGTAGCCTTAAAACAACTAACTAATACTAAAGTTCTGCTCAAAATGAACGCATTTCATGAGCGTGGCATTGACAATGCCGCAGATTATCTACAAAGTTCTGACCAAAACCCAGACCTGATACGCATTTACCAGGCCACTAAAAGTGCGTCCAGAACTGAATACTGCGACTGGGTCAACCAACACAGCCACCAGTTCTCCCCGCAGACACTTATCCTAAACCAAGGCAACATACCTGACAACCCAACCCAAAAACCTAACCTCATCATCTGCCTACAACCTTTCAACAACATCCGCCGCTTCAACCAACTCCTGGAACAAGCCAACCGCATCCTGCCAAACGGCGGCACAATAGCCATACACGGCGAAACAAGCGGTATGCGCCGCCACCTGATACACAAACGTTTCCCCGCTGGTCTGGCACACGTCATCGCAATCCTCGACTACCTCTGGAACCGCGTATGCTGCAAATTCTTCATCACCCGTCCTTTCTACATGGCTTGCACACACGGCGTTACCCGCAATTTCCCTCGCGTCGAAGTCCTCGGCCGTATCGCCAAGGCAGGTTTTGAAATCTGTGGCGACGTACTGCACGACGAAACCCTATACATAACCGCCATTCGCAAACACGAACCCGACACCCGCACGCCACACTACGGGATATTGGTCAGACTGCCACGTAAAGGCAAAGACGGGAAAACCATCAACGTCTTCAAAATCCGCTCAATGTACGCTTACTCCGAATACATCCAAGACTACACCTACCGAATAAACGGCCTGGAAGAAGGTGGCAAACTGAAGGACGATTTCCGCGTCAACAAACTCGGCTCTTTTTGCCGGTCTCGTTTCATCGACGAACTGCCAATGATTATAAACCTGCTCCGAGGCGAAATCAAACTGGTAGGCGTACGCCCTATCTCCAACCAATATTTCTCACTCTACACCCCCGAAATGCAAGCCCTCCACCTCTCCGTCAAACCTGGGCTCTTCCCTCCTCTTTACTACGACCACCCAAAACCCTCCTCTATTGAGGAAATCCAAGAATCCGAACGTCGCTACATAGAACAATACAAAAAACACCCATTCAGAACTGACTGGAAATACTTCTGGCGAATGTTCAACAACATAATCTTCCATCATGAACGCAGTCACTGACAACGACTTCGACATAATCATAAAGCCAAAAGACAAACTCCTCTCGATAGACTTCAGGGAAATCTACCGCTACCGCGACCTGTACCTCCTCTTCGTCCGCCGCGACATAACCACGATGTACAAACAAACACTCCTTGGCCCCCTCTGGTTCCTGATTACCCCCGTACTCTCCGTCATCGTCTATGTGGTTGTCTTCGGCGGCATAGCCAACATCTCCACCGACGGCGCGCCCGCACCACTTTTCTACCTCCTTGGCATCGCCCTTTGGGGCTACTTCTCCACATGCCTCAATGCGACATCCAACTCCTTCGTAACCAACGCCTCCATCTTCGGCAAAGTCTATTTCCCACGCATAATCATGCCCCTCGTGGCTGTCACAACCAACCTCGTCACCTTTGCCGTCCAAATGCTAATATTCTTCGTCGCCTACGTCTGGTACATACTCCACGGCACGCCTCTAAACCCCAACGCCGCTGCCCTCCTCTTCCCCATCCTCCTAATAATCCTCGCCCTAACCTCCGCAGGCTTCGGCATGGTAATATCCTCCATGACAACAAAATACCGTGACCTTCAACTGATATTCACCTATATCGTAAACCTCTGGATGTACGTCACCCCCGTCATCTACCCCCTAAGCGCGGTAACCAACCCAACACTCCGCACTGCCATGTCCCTCAACCCCATAACCCCAGTCATCGAGGCATTCAAATACGGCTTCCTCGGTGTAGGCTCCTTCTCATGGCTATGGCTCGCATACAGCCTCCTATTCATGCTGGTTCTCCTATCATTCGGCATAATAGTATTCAACCGAACACAAAAATCCTTCATGGACACAGTATGACCCCGCACCTCATACGTAGCCCCAACGATACATTAACGATAGATTAACGATAGATTAACGATAGATTAACGATAGATTAACGATAGATTAACGATACATTAACGATAGATTAACGATAGATTGAGCAACCGCAACCCACAAAATCAAGCCATTTTGACAACGATAATAAAACCCAAAGAGAGTTTCTGGCACCTGAACCTCGCCGAGGTCTGGTCAAAAAAATACCTCCTTTGGCTCTTCATAAAACGCGACATCACAGTCCAATTCAAGCAGACCATTTTCGGAATGGGCTGGTACTTCATCTCGCCGCTATTCTCCACGCTGATATACATCATAATATTCTCACGTGTGGCAGGAATACCGACCGACGGCGTACCCGAACCCCTCTTCTACCTCTCAGGGCTATGCCTATGGAACTATTTCTCAAAATGCCTAACCGACGTCTCAACAACCTTCGAGACTAATGCCGCCATCTTCGGAAAAGTCTATTACCCACGCCTCATCGCCCCACTCTCCAAACTCTTCTCCAACCTTTTCCGCTTCTCAATCCAACTCTCGCTATTCGTCATAGTTTACATAATCTACGCAATCGTCGGGGTCAACGTCCGCCCCAACCCCCACCTCCTTCTCTTCCCCATCCTCCTGCTCCTGATGCAAGGCGTCGCCCTCGGGCTTGGTCTGATAGTCACCTCGCTAACCACCAAATACAAAGACCTAAAGAACTTCTTCCCAATCTTCGTCAACCTCTGGATGTACGCCACCCCCGTCATCTACCCATTAAGCACCATAACCAACCCCACCCTCCGCCACGTCATGGAACTCAACCCCATGACCGCCCTCCTCGAAACCTTCAAATACGGGGCATTCTCCACCGGCACCCTCTCATGGACAACCCTCGCCTACAGCACCCTCGCCGCCATCATCCTAACCCTCCTCGGCATGCTCCTCTTCAAACACAAAGAAAAAACCTTCATCGACACAATATAAACGACATCACTATGGGAGAATTCATTGATAGAGGCAATCATGACTTCCACAAATCACGCAACGACGAATACATCGACAAAAGCGAATTGATTGCTTTCATCAACCGCACAATCGACACAGAACGGCAATTCACTTGCGTCACTCGCGCACGTAGATTCGGGAAAACGATGGCGGCAGGTATGCTTTGCGCCTACTACGACCAATCATGCGATTCCCACGAACTATTCGCAGACCTGAAAATTGCCAAAGACCCAACTTATGAGCAACGGATAAACAAATATCCCGTAATCTATGTGGACATAACATATTTCACAACCACTTACCGTGACAAAACCAACGATATCGTAAAAGGAATCGAAAATCATCTCATCAAAGAAATAACCTCAAAATATTCCGAATACAACATATCAACAAACCAACCTCTTATTTCAGCTATGCTTAACATAGTCGAGAAAACAGGTCAGCGATTCTTTATGATAATTGACGAATGGGATGCTATCTGCCGCGAAATCAGCGACAATACCGAACTGATGCGACAATACATCGACTTCCTTCGTTCTTTGTTCAAAAGCGGAAACTCCTCGCGCGTGTTTGCCGGAGTTTACATGACAGGAATACTTCCTATTATACAATATGATACACAATCGGCACTGAACAACTTTGAGGAATATACACTAATCAATCCCGGTACAATAGCTGACAGTTTTGGCTTCACTCGCGACGAGGTTCACTGTTTAGCATCCAAATTCGACGTTGACGAAGACGAACTGAAACGCTGGTATGATGGATACATAATAGGCTCAAAAGGCGGCATTTACAATCCCTATTCCGTGATGAAGGCACTGAGAAGGCACAACATGGACAACTATTGGGCAAGCACAGGGGCATACGAAAGCCTCAAGAAATACATCACCATGAACTTCGACGGTCTGAAAGATGACGTTCTTCGCATGATGTCAGACAAGCCAGTGAAAGTTGACGTCCAATGTTTCTCAAATGACATGCACGCAATTGAAAGCCGCGATGCCGTACTGACAATGTTAATCCACCTCGGATACCTAACCTATAACCCTGACACACAGACAGCAAACATTCCCAATTTTGAAATAAGAAAGGAATTTCAGAAAACACTGAAATCCACTGGCTGGCAACATATATCCAATACTATATCTAACTCGGAACAACTTTTAGACCACACCCTTGCCGGACGAAACGACCTTGTGGCAGCAGCCATTGACAACATTCACCAAGACAGCGCAAGCATACTGCAATACCACGACGAAAACTCGCTTGCCTGTACCATCTCCCTTGCCTACTATTCAGCACTGCAACATTATATCATTGTTCGCGAACTGCCTACAGGCAAAGGTTTTGCCGATTTGGTTTTCATTCCACGCAGAAATATTGACAAACCAGCAATATTGGTGGAACTAAAATGGAAAAAAAGTGCAGACTCCGCCATTCGACAAATAAAAGAAAAACGATATGCGACAGATACCCTGAAAGACTATGCCGGAAGCATCGTATTGGTGGGTGTCAATTACGACAAAAGGACAAAAACACACAGTTGCCTGATAGAAAAAATCGACCACATTGAAGGTGGTCAGACAGGTGGTCAAACAGGTGGTCAAACAGGTGGTCAGACAGGTGGTCAAACAGGTGGTCAAACAGGTGGTCAAACAGGTGGTCAAACAGGTGGTCAAACAGGTGGTCAAACTATCAGTGAAACATGTCGTAAAGTATTGGAATTGATTATAGAAGACAACTACATTACAAGAAATAGAATTTCGAAGAAATTAGACATCGCCACGTCTGCTGTTCAAAAGCATATTAACACATTGAAAAAGCAAAAAAACATACGTCGTATTGGCGGCAACTATGGTGGTCATTGGGAAGTATTAAAGAAATAACCAGAAAAGAAGAAATGCGGAAGCATTGATATATGTCTTTCACTGAAAAAATCGACAACAAATGACTAAATACGACTACCTCATCGTAGGCTCTGGTTTATACGGTTCCACCTTTGCCTATTTCGCGCACAAAGCCGGTAAAAACTGTCTCGTCATAGACAAACGTCCGCAAGTTGGCGGAAACGTATATTGTGAAAAAATTGAAGGCATTAACGTCCATAAATATGGCGCGCACATCTTCCACACATCCAACAAAAAGGTATGGGATTTAGTGAACTCTATAGTACCATTCAACCGCTACACAAACAGCCCCATAGCAAACTGGAAGGGAGAACTGTACAACCTTCCCTTCAATATGAATACTTTCTATCAAATGTGGGGTGTCCGCACACCTGCCGAAGCTAAAGCAAAAATCGATGAGCAGAAAGCAGAAGCCATAGCGGCATTGAATGACCGTGAGCCTGCCAATCTGGAGGAACAAGCATTATGCCTTGTTGGCAAAGACATATTCCATAAACTGATAAAAGAATACACCGAAAAGCAATGGGGTCGCCCTTGTTCTGAACTTCCAGCCTTCATTATCAAAAGACTGCCACTAAGGTTTACATACGACAACAACTATTTCAACGATTCTTATCAGGGAATCCCCGTCGGAGGCTACAACAAACTGATAGATAGACTTCTAAAAGGTGTGGACATTCGCACATCCTGCGACTTTTTTGAAGGATACGCCTCAAATTGGAACGAAACAGCAGACAATCTTGTTTACACAGGTCCAATAGACAGGTTCTTCAATTACAAATATGGTCATCTGAAATATCGCACCATCCATTTTGACACTGAAATCCTCGACACACCTAACTATCAGGGGAATGCAGTCGTAAACTATACTGATTCTGAAACGCCATACACCCGAATCATCGAACACAAGCATTTTGAAACCTTCGGGAATACAGTTTACGACAATACAAAAACCGTCATCAGCAAGGAATTTTCCGAAGAATGGACCCTCGGGAAAGAGGAATTCTATCCAGTAAATGACGAGGAGAACAATCAGCTGTACAACAAATACAAAGAGCTGACCAAATCAGAGCCGAAAGTAATCTTCGGAGGCAGGCTTGCCGAATACAAGTATTACGACATGGCACCTATCATCGAGAAAGTAATGGAAGTAGCAAAAAAAGAATTTTCTGGAAATCATTAACATTCATGACAAATACGGCACGCACACATATCCACCTTGCATACAACAATGACTGCACTGGATGTGCTGCTTGCGCATCCGTCTGCCCGACAAAATGCATAACTATGGTTGAAGACTGTGAAGGCTTCCTCCAACCAAGAATCAATAAGTCAGAATGCATCAAGTGCCATAAATGCGAAAAAACCTGTCCAATTATCAACCCGCAACACGAAACAATATCAAAAAGGACAAAAGCATTCGCTGTAATCAACAGAAATGAACAAGTACGTATGGCATCATCCTCTGGTGGTGTCTTCCACGCTTTGGCAGATTATGTAATTAGGAATGGAGGTGTGGTTTTCGGTGCCATATTCGACAAGGATTTCATGGGAGTCCATCACGATTATACCGAATTTCCTGAAGGCATTGAACCAATGATGAGGAGCAAATACGTCCAAAGCAGGACAGAAGAATCGTTCCTGAAATGCCGTGACTTTCTGAATCAAGGACGTTTGGTATTATACTCTGGCACACCATAGATTGGGGAAATTTTAAATATGCCATCAAATCAATAAGCCCATATTTACACTTAGAAAATTCAAAATGGAATAGAACAAAGCAATCTAAAAGATTCAAAAAACTTCCATTAATAGTATTCTATCTCATTGAAAAAATACGGCAAGCTAAACAATCGTGAAACTCTCTTTTATTATTCCCGTATATAATGGTCGCGAATTTATTGTCCGCTGTTTAGATAGCATAATAAATCTTGCTATCCCAGAAGACGACTATGAAATCATCGTTGTCGATGATTGCTCCTCTGATGAAACACGAGAAATAGTTAATAACTATATTGTATCAAAAAAACAAGTACGTCTCATTTGTCAACTGCAAAATCATCGTCAAGGAGCAGCTAGAAATAGAGGATTAATAGAAGCAAAAGGTGATTATATCGCATTTGTTGATGCAGATGACATAGTATTATCTGCATTAAAAGAATCATACATACTTGTATGCACCAATCATATAGATATGGTTTATGGCTATATGGAGGTCGAAAATAAGCATGGTATGAAAATCACACAAATTGGTTCTATTCCAACAAACATTACAACAGGAGCAGAGTTTGCAGAATTGTATTACAACCAAGGAGTATTTCTATATCCGCCATCATATATATATCGCAAACAATTTTTAATTGACATTAATGGTTTCTTCATAGAAGACAGGCAACATGAAGATAGGGATTGGCTTGCCTACGTACTCGCACAATCTGCGTCTGTCATTGTTAATCCAAAAGCAACATATCGTTACTGCTATAACCCAAATTCCACATGTCGCTATCCCAAGTACTCAACGGTTTTTGACCATGTAGCAAGTGGAATAAGGCATATAAATTTATCTAAGCATCTGGCGGACAAATGTCCCAATATGTCTCAATTGCTTTATGCTTTAGGCGAAGAAGAGATATACAAAAGCCTTAGACTTCGCAATCTCACCAAATATCCGTGGACAGATAATCGCAATCTATATGATGAAAAACATTTATGCCCGTTGATTGGAAATCTCAAACATTTATGTAAAGAGTATCATCTCCCATTCGCAGTTCGCAATATCATTTATGGCCATCTGTGGATGATGCCATTGCTGATGATTGCATGTCCGATTGCCTCAACAATTCGCAAAATCAAACACCGATAATGTCAGGCCGTCAGCAACATATAGATATGGCTGCGGGAATCATGATTACCTGGATGATTCTTGGACACATTGAATCTCATGTGGGTTACAGTGGAGTTTTCTTCCGTATTGGACAGTATCTTAGTTTCTTTATGCCTTGGTTTTTTTATAAGGCTGGTATGTTCTATTACGACAGGAAAGAATCAATAAAAGTCCGAATTAATAGGGAAGGTAAAAGGTTGCTCAAGCCATTTGTAGTTTATTCACTTATAGGACAGATTGTCTATTATATTTGCCTTGCAGTAGAACACAATGTTACTTTTAGGTCGTTTGTGTATCAACCTCTGCGAAGCCTATTTGTTGCCGAATGTTTGCCAGGAAATGGTGCTTTATGGTTTCTAATTGTACTGTTTACAATCAATATATTGGCTCCTTACATATTAAACAGTATTAACCCGATGATAATTGCAATTTCTGGTATTAGTATTGCCTTTTCTTGCTATTTGCTAAGCATTTCTTGGTTTCCATGTATAGTGCCCAATTTTTTCGCAGGAATAGTTTTTTATGTTATAGGTTATTGGTTAAGAGATAGAGAAAAATGGACGAGCACTATTATCATCTCTACATTAATATATATTTTATGTTGCTATATTTCATATCCCAGTATATATTTTCATCATAATACTGCCACAGATTCTGTTACATATTTATTGTATTTTCCAGCTTCTATTGCAGGAATAGTCATACTTAATAATCTTTGCCGTTGTGTATCGCACCATTTGAGTTTTAGTGTATTCACATGGATTGGTGAAAATGCAATGAACTTATATGTAACACATTGGATAATTCTTATGGCACTAAAATTGGTTGTGTTGGATATTTGCAAAATACAAAATACGACTCTTATTTTTTGGATATATCTGACCACTATGGTTATAATATTACCCATCCTCAACAAAATCATAAATTACATAAAAGTATATATGAATTAAGATCTTAACAATTATGACCAAACTCCTTTCCATTGTAATTCCTGTATATAAAGTTGAGGATTACATCCGCAAATGTATAGAGTCTCTCATCGTACCTAACAAGGAGCAATTAAAGTTATTGGACATTGTTATCATAAACGATGGCACACCCGACAAATCCGCTGTTATTGCCCATGAATATGAAGCAAAATATCCAAATGTCATCAGAGTCATAGACCAAGAGAATCGTGGTCACGGAGGAGCTTGGAATCACGGAACACAACTGGCAGTCGGCAAATATCTCTTCTATCTTGATTCCGACGATTGGTTTGATACAAACGAATTATCAAAACTCATTGACTATCTCAAAACGGTTGATACCGATATGGTTATGATGGACGATATGTCATATTATGCCGCAACTGGCAAATATTCTGTTGGTGAATATAAGCACAAAGAACTTACTACAGAGATAGTATATAATGCCGATAAGTTCAACTGGCTTGCAACAGGCCACGGATTTAATATGACATACGCTCACGACACTGTTTATAGGACTGATATGTTGCAAAAATATCTGCCTATCTTCTGCGAGCATGTGATGTATGACGATGTCTCTCTTCAAGCGATTCCTATTGCCATTGCCAAAGATTTCATATACACAAAGCGTAATGTATATCGCTACTACATAGGACGAGAGGGACAATCATTCGACCCAAAAGTTCGTGCAAAAAGAGCCGCTAATGACATAGGCAAAGTGCTGACATTCGTACTTCATTGGTATCGCAAGCACTGGAATGCCATTCCAAAGGGTGGAACGCGCGAAGCATACAGCAAGGATATGTATCAATCGTGTGGGACTTGGCACTACTATGAACTATGCGAGTTCCCGCTCTCTATATCAAAACCTGCACTTTGCGAATGGGACAAAATCATCCGAACTGAATTTCCTGATATAAAAGAGGACAAAAATATGCGCTTATACCGTACCCTGCCCACATGGCTTTTTGTTTATCGTATCAAGCTAAATCGTCTCTATCAAAGGGGAATCAAGTTCGTAAAACGAAAACTTTCATCTAATGACTCAATATGACTGCCATAGAATTTGAGAACATAAGCAAACAATATAGATTAGGCTTGGTAAGCACAAAAACCCTAGCTCACGACATAACCCGTTTTTGGCAGACACGTATTCTACGTCACGAAGACCCCTATCTGAAAATAGGGGAAGCCAATGACCGATCAACCAAAGGCAACTCCGACTACGTTTGGGCATTGCGAGACATTAACTTCAAAGTCGAGCAAGGCGATGTCGTTGGTATAATTGGCAAAAACGGAGCAGGGAAAAGCACACTGCTTAAATTATTATCCCAAGTCACTGGTCCTACGACAGGGACAATACGTGCAAGGGGTCGTATTGGTTCTCTGCTTGAAGTCGGCACAGGCTTTCATCAGGAAATGACAGGCCGTGAAAACATATACCTCAATGGTGCCATCCTCGGCATGACTCGTCAGGAAATATCCCGAAAACTTGACGAAATTGTTGATTTCTCCGGCTGCGAACGCTATATAGACACGCCTGTCAAACGATACTCATCAGGAATGATGGTTCGACTTGGTTTTGCTGTTGCAGCCCACCTTGACCCTGAAATTCTTGTTGTTGACGAAGTCCTTGCGGTAGGCGATGCCGAATTCCAGAAGAAAGCAATCGGCAAGATGCAGGATGTAAGCAAAGGGGAAGGAAGAACTGTGTTGTTCGTAAGCCATGTGTTGTCTTCAGTAAGGACTTTGTGCAATCAGGGGATAGTCCTTGATAAAGGAACTATTTTTTTCAAAGGATTAGCGGAAGAAGCTATCGACACATACCTAAATATGGATAAGGTTTCGTTTTGTGATGAAAATCACTATGATGTACGTATTTACAACAAGAATCTTAAAATAAACAAGGTGTCGATTAATGAGGGAGATACGAATGTTTTGACTTTGTGCGACAAGAAGAGCGTAACGATAACGATTGAAGGAAAAACAGCAATTCCGTTAAACTTGGCCCTCGAGATTCATATTTATTGTGAGGATGGATCACAGGTTGGTACATATTCTCCTGCAGAATGGGAAGGAAGGCAATATTTGAATGTTTTAGGAGACTTCACAATCAAAGAAACCGTTGAGTTACCAGAAACATTATGCAATGGAGCGTATTATATGAATGCAAACATAATTCAACTGTATGTTGAGAATCTTGCAACAATCACAAATCTGGTAAAATTCACTGTAACTGATTTTTCAAGTTCAATTACTGGCGCAATGTTCAACAATAAATACTTTGGCAATATTATGTTGCATTAATTGAGACAAGCTATGAAATTATTGATAATCGGAGGCGGAGCTATCGCCGATTGCTGCCATATTCCAGCAGCAATAAAAGTCCTCGGAATTGAGAATATTATTGTAGCGGAACCGAATCAGAAACAAAAAAAAAAGCTTGCAGAAAAGCATGGAATAAACCACTTCGTTTCAGACTTTCATGACGCACTTGACGAAGTAGATGCCTGCATAATATGCACCCCGCCACATATAAGAAATGGCATTCTAAAGGACTGCATAGCCGCAGGCAAACATGTCCTCTGTGAGAAGCCTCTGTCCCCTTCAAGCAAAGAAACAGCCAAGATTCTGCAATCAGCTCCTAAGAGTCTGGTAATTGGCATGTGCCATACATACCGATTCTATCCGACTAGAATAGAAGCAAGAAGACTAATTCAGAACGGATATTTCGGTGAGCATCCATTAGTTACCATAAATGAAGGTGGACCATCCAATTGGCCTACAGTTTCGGGGTATTGCTTCAAGAAAGAGCTCGTACCCGGTGGAGCATTATACGATAATGGTATCCATTCCCTTGACTTCCTATTGTGGTGTTTCGGTACACCTGACCAGATAATATATGAAGATGACGCAATGGGTGGGCTGGAAAGCAATCTGACCATTGATATGCAGTTTGGAAAGGCAAAAGCCTTTTTCAAACTGAGCCGTACAAGGATGCTTTCGAATACGATTGTCATTGAAGGAAACGGGCACAAAGCTGTCCTTGAGGTATTTGAGAGCAGAAGATATGTTTTGGACGGAGTAGAGAAAAAATGTAACGGAAACGATGACATAGGAGTCGCTCAGCTCAAAAACTATTTGGATGCCATAGATGGAAAGGCAGAACTCAGTTGTCCAGTATCCGGAGGACTTGATGTAATAAAGGTTCTGGAACAATGCTATTCTCAGAGGAAAGAGAAAGCTGTAGAATTACACCCGATAGGAGAATTTGAGGGAAAGACAGTGTTTGTAACCGGTGGTACGGGATTCATAGGGAGCCATCTCGTCGAACAACTGGTGGTTCACGAAAAAGCAAAAGTCAAAGTTCTTGTCCACAGTTGGGGAAAAGCTGCTTATGTCAGCCGTTTCGATGTCGAATTCGTCCAGAACGATATTCTGAATGAAGATGCTATGACGGAAGCAATGACAGGCTGTGATTATGTCTTCCATCTAGCCATAGTCGGAGGGGTAGAGACAAATGTTTTGGCCACAGAGTCTGTCCTCGGTGCGGCAAAAAGGGCAGGGGTCAAACATATCGTACAGATGAGCAGCGTAGTCGTTCATGGAGAGAGAGTTCCTTCTGATTTGACTGCAGACTCCCCTCTCATTCCATACGATGACACTTATGCATCCAGCAAACTACTATCAGAAAAACGGTTCTGGGAATTGTTGGATGGTTACGGACTCCACGGAAGCATCGTTCGTCCAACATATGTATGGGGACCTTATTCGATGTGGTACACCATATATCCGGTAGAGCAAATGAGGAAAGGCGAATTTGCCTGGGTCAATCATGGACATGGAATATGCAATGCTGTCTATGTTGGCAATGTTGTGGATTTATGCTTGACCTGCTGCATTAACCCTAATGCAGACCATCAGGCTTTCATCGCAGCTGACGACGAAGAATTTACATGGAGGGAATTCTATTCACACTATATTGATGTTTTAGGAATGAATCCTAAACAGTTCCCTTCCATCCCACTAAAAGACAGATTCGACCGGAAGTGGAGAAAAGCGGCAAAAGCATTCCTTACAAAGCGCATGAAGTACCTTATGGAAAAATACGAGGCCTTGGCACCTACTGCTCCGAAGAAAGCTTTATGGCAATATAAAGCACCAAGAAAAGTGCTTCGACTGACGCTGAAGCAAATTGTAAAGAAACTGTCGGAAATGAATGCATCTTCGATGGCGATTTATAGCCAATACTCCAAAATAGATGTTTCGAAGAATCGTAAAATACTAGGCTTTTCCCCAAGGCATTCCGTTGCAAATGGGATGAAAAAAACCTGCGAATGGTTACAATGGAGTAATCTAAATAGACTTTAATACATGACAAACATAAGGCTTTCCATAATCATTCTTTCCCCCCTGTCGAACTGACATTTTCTGACTAGGCATCGTCCTTCAGAAGATTTGTGTGTTGTTGTCTTTTCCCTAGAACTAAACAATCTATTCAAAAACTCTCAAAAACATTTGCTCAATTACAAAAGGGTGAATTCTATAAATTCACCCTTTTATTAAACAGAATAAGACAAGTAACATATAAACTTTTTGGCGTTTTTGAAGTTTCTTTTAGCATCTTGCTGATTTTGCTAAAGCTACTTCCTTCGCACATCAGCAATTCGAGCAGAGCTTGATTGCCTTCGGTTTGTCATCAGTTCAGTCGGTCATATAGCCCGCTATGCTCCCTTCTTCCGCACAGTGATCTGCCTAAAACAAATTTCAAAAAACACTCAAAATGAATTTATAGAACTCCCCTAAAGTATGTCCATCATTCGATTATCAATTATAATTCCATTTTATAATGTTGAAAAGTACATAGCGGCATGCCTAGATTCTGTTGTGAATCAAGACATTCCCCTCTCGGAGTATGAAATCATTTGCGTAAATGATGCAAGTCCAGACCATAGTCGAGATATTGTTTTGGAATATATGAAGCGGTACTCTAACATTCGATTAATTGAGCATGAGCATAATATGAAGTTGGGAGCAGCTAGGAATACTGGAAGGTCTATTGCACGTGGCAAGTACATTTGGAATGTTGATTCCGATGATATGATTTTCCCCAAATGCCTAAAAGATATTTTGGAGAATTGTGAAAAATATGATTTGGACGTATTAGAGATGGGTTATGTCAATCTTTTCGGGAAAATATCGGGGTCGATCTCACATTCTCAAATTCCTCGTGACAAAGCGATTTATTCTGGTCCAGATTACTTGGAAAAATTTCATATAGACAAAATGCACACAATATGCGGAATATGGAGAAAAGTATATAAACGCTCATTTTTATATGAAAATTCCATCTATTCTCCTCCCATCAACATGGGAGAAGATGAGGCATTTGCCATAGAGGTTTTTGGTACGGCAAAACGAATGTCATATTTGAATAAAGACTGTTATATTTATCGTAGAACTGTGACATCTTTGTCCGGAGAATACAAGCAGAATTGGGATTGGCAAAAATTGTATGAAGCAAGTATGGTCTGTTCTCGATATATGCATAACTCTTTGTCAAAGGTTAAGAGTAATTATAGTCCTATTGTGTATGCATCGCTTAAAGGGATGATAACATACGAAATTTTACAATGGTATTCTTTTATGGATTGTATGACATACTCCACAATGAACGAATTTTGGGGACATTGCCGTAAACATTTCTTTGATAATCTTTTTGTGTTCCATTATTTGAGTAGAAAGAAGACTCTTTTGTATATATGTCATTGTCTTAAATGTTGCTAGTATATGATTCCCAGAATAATTCATTATTGTTGGTTCGGTAAAGGGCAAAAAACGAATCTAGTCGAAAAATGTATAAGCAGTTGGAAACAAGTTCTGCCCAACTATGAAATAAAAGAATGGAATGAAAACAACTTTGATGTCAATATTCTACCCTATACAAGAGAAGCATATGCCCTAAAAAAATATGCATTTGTTAGCGACGTCGCAAGATTGTATGCGTTAATGAACGAAGGAGGAATATATTTAGATACTGATGTCCGAGTTATAAAATCTTTCGACCCGTATTTGTCTTACCATTCATTTATCGGTAAGCAAAACCCACTAAAAGTCGGCACGGCATGCATAGGTTCAGAGTGTAATCAAAACTGGATAAGCGAATTTTACAAGCAATATGAACATATTCATTTTATTACCCGTTCAGGTAAACTAAACCAATTGGCCAATACAGATAGACTAAGTATATTTTTAAATCTAGTATTCCCCCTTTATTATGATAAAGAAATTAAGGTTTTTGACGTAGACTATTTTAGTGCTCGAATTTGTAAAGATAATGCTTATTATATCACTGACAAAACAGTATGCATTCATGAGTTCGCAAATTCATGGGGTGGGAATAAATTAACTATCAATCAGAGAATCGAAAATATATTCAAAAGAATCAAATGCAATTGGTTATAAACAATTTACCTAATATATGCTAACAAGCCCATACTTTATAGCAACTTCAGATGCTCAAGACGATAAAAAATAAGAGTTGGATGGTTTCATATTGTTCTTTTGCTCTATTTTTGCAAAAGAATTAATTTTCCATTGGTACGTGTATCATAGTGTATTGATTTCTTCATTTTTCCATGCACCTCTTGATTTTTTCGTATTTTGGTTGGGAAAATTGACACCCGCTTTACTCATTTCTTCATTTGTATTTCTATCAAAACGCCTTTGGTGGACGATAGTTGTAAGTGTCATAATAGATGTGTGGTGTATAGTCAATCTTACTTTATTAAGGTCGTATGGCTCGTTTATTACTTGGGGGGTCGTTTCTTTAGCTTCAAATCTGCATGGTTTTGAGGATGCTGTGATAACATATATTCATACAGACACTTTCAATTATTTTTTTATTACTATCGCTTATGTTTTTTTGATTAGTATCACTTATAAATTAAAAAACAAACAGCAAGATAGAATTTATTTTCTTGTTTTCTTCACGCTTGCCCTTGCATCTTCTTTTCTGGACAAATACCTATATTCGTTTCAAATTGATAATTGGAGTGACCGTATGGATGCACGAGAAATCAAATACTCAAACCAGCGAATAAATCCATTTGAATCCTATTTTCCATTTGGTGATGTACACCATTGGGCTTATGTCGTAAGAGCATATGAGGATGCAGAGTTTTCAGAGATATATGTTCCTCATCAATCAATAGTTTCCTATTTTGTGGCAATGCCATTGTATCATTTTTGGACTACCGGCAAAATGCAGAAAATGACAGACACTGAAAAAGCACAATTTAATCAGTTGATAGACATTAGCAAACAACATATCACACCTAAGACCAATCTGATAGTCCTTTTGGTGGAAAGTCTGGAATCTTGGCCATTGGATTCGGTTGCGGGATTTGAGTATATGCCCAATCTTTCCAGATTGGTAAAACGTGATAACATACTGTTTTGTAAGAGAATTAAATCGGAGACTAAGCACGGTAACTCTGGCGATGGACAAATGATTGTATTAAGCGGACTGTTGCCAATAGATGATGGTGCAGCTTGCTGTTTATATGATGAGAATGTATATCCCAGCTATATTCACTCCTATGACAATGCGGTAATAGTAAATCCATCTCCGGGAGCTTGGCATCAAACTGAGATGTCGCACAATTATGGTTTCACGAAAGTAATAGAACCAAAAGAAAATAATATAAGCGATGAATGGGTAATCAACAGCATGATTGATGCATTACAGAACATTGATACACCTTTCTGTATGTTGGGTATAACGATGTCATCACATCTTCCTTTCACATACGGGAAAGAGCACCCAATATACCACCCAAATGGAATGCCTCAGGTGATGAGCAATTATCTAAACAGTTTATACTACACAGATATTTGTATTGGACATTTGATTGACTATCTTCATTCATGTGGACTTGATAAGAGTGTGACATTGGTCATAACAGGTGATCATGCCATTTTCAGAGATCCGAATTATTCTCAAGAATTGGATGACTATGCAGTAACACAAGGCATTGACTTTAAGAATGGATATACATATATTCCCCTAATAATAAGTGGCTTAAATACCCCCCCCTTCAGTTGAACACCAACATCCAAATATCGGATGTACTTTATCAGATGGATATTTATCCAACCTTATCTAATCTAATAGGTGGCAATGTATGGAAAGGACTTGGAATAGATATTTTGAATAGACAAAACCAGCCAAGAATATTTTCTGAAAAGGAAGTCTATCGAATATCCAATAAACTGATAAGATCAAATTATTTTGCAACTTTCAATGAGTAAACCACAAATCAATATCACTTGCGCCACGGATGACAATTATGTTCCTTATTGTGGTGTAATGCTTACCTCTGTGTTTGAGAATCACAAAGATTGCGAGGTGAATGTCTATATTATGATAGACAAGCCGCTCAAGGAGGAAAATCAAAAGAAGTTTGCGCTTTTAGCAAAGTTGTATTGTCAGCACATTCATTATTGTCTGGTTGATAAATCATATTTTGAAAATTTCCCCTTAAAAGGAGATGGCATAGATTACTGGTCTATTGTTACTTATTATCGCTTATATGCTGCAGAATTGTTGCCGAAGGATGTTGATTTGGTTCTTTATCTCGATTGTGACACGATTGTTAATGGTTCATTGAACAATTTGTTCGAAATGAAATGGGAAGGTATCGGTATAGGTGCGGTTCCCGATATGTGTACTGAATGGGATGCATATTACGATAGATTAGGATACAACAAAAAACTTGGGTATTTTAATGCTGGGGTCGTAATGATTAACCTGGACTATTGGCGTAAAAACAACATAGGTCAAAAGTGCTTAATATTTTTGGCTGATAATTATGACAAAATTTTCAACAATGACCAAGATGTGCTTAATGTTGTATTACAAAAAAACAAACTCACATTATCTGTCACTTACAATTATCAGATTCAACTGAGAATGCCTTATTTCTATCATACATTTAGTTTCAAATTAAAAGAAGATATTAAGAATACGACAAATCCGATAATAATTCATTATGCTGCGGAATTAAAGCCGTGGATGACAAAATACTACTCATATCCGTTTAATGATGTTTGGCATATATACAAAAAAATTTCACCTTGGAAAAACATGCTAGACTCATTACCTCATGACAGGAAACTACAAGCATGGATTAAACGTTATATTCTATGGCCTATGGGTTTTTATTTAAAGAAACCTGAAATGGTTGAATTATGAAAACAACTAAGAAAATTGTCAGATATTCCAAATTTATTTCCAATCCATTTGGTGATGGTGGTTCAAAGAGAAGTGCCCAGATTGAAGAATTATGGCACACTAATGATATTGATTTCTTTGAAGAAAAATTCATTCTACCAAAAAATTATTCCAAATTTCATGCTGCTGTTTGGGTGATTCGAGCAATAAATTTCATCACGAATTATGTTGGATGGAATCATTACTCAAGCCTTTGGAATAAAATCAACGCCATCTTATTGTTTGCTCTCAGAATACCTATAGTTTACGACAAATATAAAGGAAAAGAGGTGATATTTGTTTGGGAACACACACAAGATTATGCCGTTATGTATTTAATGAAAGCAGTTGGAGCTAAAATCATAGCCTATCCGCATAACTTAGAGTCTCTTGTTCCTACACAATCAGATCCACTTAGCAAGAAACAATCCCCATACTGGCTATACGAAGAAATTGAGAGACTGAAAATGTGCGATGAGGTTTATTGCATATCGAAAGAAGAGACATGGTTACTGAGTTTGTATGGTGTAAATGCCTTTTATTTCCCTTACAGTCCACCTGCTGAGGTCAAAGCCTCATTAGAAATAATAAAAGAATATAGACAAAAAAGGAATACTGAATTCCACATTAATAATTACCTAATTCTTGGCTCAGCAACAAATCCTCCTACTCGTTCAGGAATGGAACATTTAATCGAAGAACTAGTATGCGATAAAATGGTGTTCGAAATTCATGTAGCAGGATATGGCACAGAGAATATGATAAGAATTGAACATCCTAATATTGTATATCATGGTTCACTGAATCAAGAAGACATGTGTAAACTGCTAATAGAAACAGATGGACTTATAATAAATCAACCTCCTACATCTGGTGCTCTGACAAGAATTGCTGAGATGAGAATCGCAGGAGTCCCAGTGTATGTCAATTTTGCAGCGGCTCGGGATTATTACAATCTTGAAGGATTATTTGTGTATGACACGTTTGATCAACTAAGAAGTATTTTGTAAGAAACTGTTTTTTTGCATGATTCTTTCCATAATAACCATAAATTACAACAACGTAAAAAGTCTCATCAAAACTTTGAATAGTGTTGCATCTCAAACTTTCAAAGGGTTTGAGCATATTATCATTGACGGAGGCAGTTCTGACGGCTCTGCATACATCATTAAAGATTATGCGGCAAAATCACCATTCAGTATCAAGTGGGTTTCCGAGCCAGATAAAGGCATATATAATGCTATGAATAAAGGCATACGAATGGCCACTGGAGATTACATTCAGATTCTAAATTCTGGAGATTATTTTGTCGGCAAAGACGTAATTGAGAGAATTACAGATGCATTGAAAAAGAACGATTATCCGAAAATTTTGTATGGCAATATGCTACGAGTGAACCCAAACGGCAATGTGATAGGCAAAAGTGAATATACGGAATATTCTTTGCGTCAGTTTTTTTCTGCAACATTAAATCACAACTGCGCTTTTATCAAAAGAGACTTATTTGACAAATATGGCTTTTATGATGAATCATTGACAATAGTTTCTGACTGGAAATGGTATCTTCAGGTTATAGGTCTTGGAAATGTCAAGCCTATCTACGTAGATATCGATGTGACGCTGTTTGATTGTGGGGGAATCAGTGAGAAAAATCTAAAACGAAGAAACGAAGAACGAAGAAAGGTGCTTGAAGAGATTCTTCCTCCTGCGATACTTGCTGATTATGACAAACATGAGTTTGAAACAAGACAAGTTGACAGAATAAGAAAATATCATCTATATCCTATTTTTTATTTCGTAGAAAGAGTCTTGTTCAAATTAGAAAAATGGAGAATAATTAAATGATTATTTCTGTAATCATACCTCTATACAATAAAATCAGATTCGTTGAACAGACACTGCAAAGCATATTTGCCCAAACGTATCAAGATTATGAGATTATTATCATTAACGATGGATCAACTGATGGTTCTGCTGAGTTAGTTGAAAGGTTGATTGATGGACACCACAACTGCAAACTAATTCATCAAGCAAATGCAGGAGTGGGTGTTGCGAGAAATAATGGTGTTAATGCCTCGAATGGCGAATATCTTTGTTTCCTTGATGCGGACGACTGGTGGGAACCAACATTCATCGAAGAAATGGCATCTTTTTCTAATGAATATCCTGATGCAGGTCTTTGGGCATGCAATTATATATACTACAAACCTGGAAAAACCCACATTGGAGTGAAACATCCAACTGGATATATAAACTATCCAAAGTGCTATTTCAAGAATGAGGGTATGCCAGTGTGGACAGGAGCTGTTATGATGCAAAGAAAAGTGTTCGATGAGATGGGTGGATTTCCCGTTGACATTAAATTAGGAGAAGATTTTCTTCTTTGGAGTAAGATAGCACACCACTACAAGATTGCATTCTTAGACAAGGCACTCTCATATTATAACAATGACATTCAACCATCATTGAGAGCAACCAGAAATTTGCACTCTCCATATAATAACATGCTTTGGCATGTTGATGATCTAATAACTGATAATGACTGGCGACTACTAATCGACAAATTGAGAGTAAATGGCCTTCTGGAATATTGGCTTAGCAAAGAATACCATAATATAGCAAAGATTGAATTGGATAAAGTAGATTGGAGCAAACAGCAAAAGTGTATAATAAAACTATATAATTCACCTATATGGTTCCTGAAAGCCAAGGGATACGTTATGAAGTTAGGCTCAACAACGAAACATCTGATTATCAGATTTATCATCTCAATCAAGCAAACTAATAATACTGTTGCTATACAAAACAATGCTTCCTTTAATACCATGGGAAATATCAAATAAGGCAATCAGAATCTATTTCATATCGCTCGCTTTAGTAAGTGTAGCGTTTTTTTCCCATGTTATGAACTTTCAGTTCATCATCATAGGTATATTCTTTGTATTGTCTTTTTTCAACCGTTCTCAACAGTTGAGTTTGACTTGGAGCTACTTATCTCCTCAAGCATTTTCCAATTCGCTATTAAAAAAAGCTTTCTGGATTAGGGTAGCATGGGTCATATTCTCCTATTTTTTTTATCTCATCAACACTGGTGAACCGTTTGAATGGGGAGCAGGAGACTCTATGGGCTATCATTACGAAGCAGAGTGGCTTGCGTACAGCGACTGGGGTTTTGCCTTCCAATATTGGGGAAGCCTGTCAGGAGTATCCGACATCGGTTATGTTTTTTACCTGACTACCCTTTACAAAATATATGGCTCGAATATAATAATAACACGTCTGATAAAAGCCTTTCTCAGTGCCTACACATGTGTATTGGTTTACAGGCTTTCAAGGCGAACTTTCGGTGAGAGGACTGGCCGTTTAGCCGCCATTTTCAGCATGCTAATGCCAAACCTTATAATCTATTGCGGATTGCATCTCAAAGAAACCGAAATGCTTTTCTGTGTTATGATGTTCCTTGAACGCACAGACTTCCTACTGAGAAGCAACCAACACTCTTTCAAGAACATTCTTGTCCCATCATTATTTGCCCTTTCCCTTTTTTATTTCAGGACAGTCCTTGGAGTCATTGCCATCATATCTTTCTTTGTAGCCATAAAATTCAGTCCTACGTTCGTCTCGTCGGACAGAAAGGTCTCCCTTTACCTTTGGATAGTAATATTTTTAGCGATTTTTGCAAGTGGAACCATTCTCCATGAAGTTGAAGGTTATTGGAAGGCGCGTGTGATTGCTCAAGATTTGAAAAGACAAGAACAGACCTCCAGAGGCGCACGATGGGCAAAATACGCAACAGGAACCGTTATGGCTCCTATGGCGTTCGTCGTTCCTTTTTCCACGATGATTGACACAGGACAGGAGAACCAAAACGTGATGCACTCAGGCAATTTCATCAAGAATTTCCTCGGCATTTTTTCCCTATTTGCGTTGTATTATACCATAAAAAGCAAAAGATTCCGTAACTTCTCGTTGATAGGCACATTTACGGTTCTATATTTAGGTGTCGTATCCTTTAGTGGGTTTGCCAATGCCGAACGGTTTCACCTGCCGGCTCTTCCCTGCATACTTATGATATCAGCTTACGGATTATCGTTCCTAAACGCCCGTAACTACAAATACGTGGATTATTGGTTTATCGTTGTCGTACTGATGGAAGTCAGTTGGGCATATTTCAAACTCGGAAGTCGAGGGATAGCATGAAAATCCTTATTGTAGCCAGTCATAACAAAGGCCGATTCGCACCTTTTATTATTGAGCAAGTTGACGCTTTGCAAAATGCGGGAATAGAATGTAAGTTTTTCGGAGTTGAAGGGAAAGGCATAAAAGGCTACCTCAGCAATCTACCCAAACTGAAACAAGCAATCAAACAATTTCGTCCAGACATCATTCACGCCCATTACGGTCTGTCAAGCCTTCTTGCGAATCTCCAAAGGAATGTCCCTGTTGTAACCACCTATCATGGCAGTGACATAAACAACAAATCAGTTCTGATATTCTCAAAATTATCCACGTTCCTATCTGCATGGAACATTTTCGTAAGCAATAAATGCATTTCAATAGCAAAACCAAAAAGTAATTATTCACTCATTCCTTGTGGTATTAACCTACCGAAAAACATTGATGAATTACCTGATGCTTCACACATTCTTGAAAAAGACAAAAAACACGTCCTATTTGCAGGAGCTTTCAACAACTATATAAAAAATTACCCATTAGCACAAGAAGCCATTAACATTTTAACCAGTAAGGGTATTAATGTTCAACTTATTGAACTGAAAGGTTATTCACGTGATGAAGTCTTTTCTCTTTTATATTCATGTGACGCATTACTGATGACTTCATTTACAGAAGGTTCACCACAAATAATCAAAGAAGCCATGGTCTGTGGTTGTCCAATTGTCAGTGTTGGTGTAGGGGACGTTATGGAAATCATTTCTAACTTAGATGGATGTTATATATCTGACAGAAATTCCAACAAACTTGCAAACAACCTTGTCAAAGTTCTTAATTTCAACAAAAGGACAAAAGGACGAGAAAAAATAATTGAACTTGGTCTTACGAATGAACTGGTTGCTGAAAAGTTGACAAGAATTTACAAATCCGTTTGCCATGATTGAAATCTTTTCCGATTATAAAGATATAAACAAGGATTCCTGGAACACTCTTGTTCAAAAATCCTCAACATCAACATGGTTTCAAACCCCTGAAGCATACCTATTCTTTGCATCACTACCAAATATTTTTACTTCATTCATATATTCCGTTACAAATGACAAAGTGTTGAAGGGAGTTTGCATTGGATATATAACGAAAGAAAGGAATGCACTTAAACAGTTCCTAACTCGTCGTGCCATTATCATAGGTGGACCAATGCTTGCCAATGACATTTGCGCAGAAGAATTGACCGCTTTGTTGAAAGCTATCACACACAATCTAAAAAACAAGGCCATTTTTATAGAGACTCGCAATTTCAATGACTATTCGAAATGGAAACAACTATTCAGGCAGAACGATTTTGATTATTCTCCCCATCTAAATTTTCAGGTTGACACCTCTTCAATCGAGATTATGCAATCAAATCTCAGCAAAAATAAGATGAGAGATATTAAAGCGTCTTTGAAAAAAGGCACTGAATTTGTTGCCAATCCAACTATTGACGATATAAAGAGTTTCTACAACATTCTCTGTCATTTGTACAAAACAAAGGTCAAAACCCCTCTATTTCCTTTTGAATTTTTCGAACGACTATATTACACAAAAGACGCTATATATAGGCTAATCAGATATGAAAACAGAATAGTAGGCGGAACCCTATGTATTGGCAAAAAAGGAGCACCACTATATGAATGGTTTGCTTGTGGCGCAGACAAAATATATAAAAACATTTTTCCATCAACAGTCGCAACCTATTCTGGCCTTGTATATGCAGCTACACAGGAACACCCAATTTTTGATATGATGGGAGCTGGAAAACCAAATGAAAATTATGGAGTAAGAGATTTTAAAGCTAAATTCGGAGGGAAACTTGTCGAATACGGCAGGTTCCAAAGTATAATAAGTCCACTACTTTATAAAGTAGGATTTATAGGAGTAAAAATACTAAAAATCGCTCATAGTTAAGAGGTAACATCCATAATGAATATTTTATTCGATATAGGACATCCAGGACACGTTCATCTGCTCAGAAATTCATATTTCAAATTAATTGAGGATGGACATAAGGTTTGGGTTACGACCAAAAACATAAAAATAATCAAAGAACTCCTTGATTATTACAAAATCCCGTATATACCTTTAGGAAAAAAGGCTGATTCTATCATTGGAAAACAACTCAATCAATTTAAATATAATTTCCTGATATGGAAGTTGGTATTGACGAATAAAATAACATTAGGCGTTGGGTCGTCTATAACAATCGCACATGTATCGAGAATAACAAAAATGCAATCAATCGTCCTTGACGATGACGACGACAATATCGAGCCTCTGTTTGTAAAGTACGCACACCCTTTTGCTGACGTTGTTCTCACACCTTCGGCAATCAAAAAAGACCGTAAAACACCGAATGCCATATTTTACAATGGGTATCACGAACTTGCATACCTCCACCCTAACAGATTTCAACCAAACAGCGAGATTACTAAAAATATTGGATTAGACGAAGGTGAACACTTTTTCATAATGAGATTCAATGCATTCAAGGCCCATCATGACGTTGGTGTAATTGGATTGTCGTTAGAACAAAAGCTGGAACTCGTTCATCTTTTAGAACAATATGGCAAAGTATTCATTACCACAGAACGTGAACCAGAGCCTGAACTCAAAAAATACCACATGCCCGTATCTCCAGAGAAAATTCACGACTTGATGGCTTGCGCAACTATGTTTCTCGGTGACAGCCAGACAATGACTTCGGAAGCTGCCATACTTGGCATTCCTGCCCTAAAATGCAATACCTTTGCAGGAAAACTTGCTGTCCCAAATGAATTGGAGGATAGATATGGTCTGTGTTATAGTTATCTACCGGAAAATTTTGACAAATTCTACAACCATATAAAATCAATCTTGGAAAACAACGATCCTAAAGATGAGTGGAAAAAGAAGAGAGAGATTCTGTTGAAAGACAAGATTGATGTCTCCTCATTCATTACTTGGTTCATCGAGAATTACCCTGAAAGCAAGAGAATCATGATGGAAAACCAAGAATATCAAATGCGTTTCAAATAAAATATGATTCCAAAAACAATACATTACTGTTGGTTTGGTCGTGGACAAATGCCTGAACTTGCAATCAGATGCATAGAATCATGGCACAAATACATGCCAGACTGGCAATACAAACTTTGGAATGAAGACAATTTCGATGTCAACGCACTTCCTTATACCAAGGAAGCATACGAAGCAAAGAAATTCGCCTTTGTCAGTGATGTTGCACGCCTAAAAGCCTTATACGATGAAGGTGGAGTTTACATGGACACTGATGTAGAAATAATAAAACCTTTGGACGACCTTGCTTCTTTAACCGCATACACAGGTTACGAAGGCAGCAAACATCATCCGCCAGTCACTGGCATTATGGCCAGTTGCAAACAAGGTGAATGGGTGAAAGAGCAATTGGACTATTATTCACCAAACCTACACTTCATCAAACCTGACGGTTCCCTTGACCTTACATCAAACACACAAACTATATCCCGAATAATGCACAAAAACGGTTTCGTTTCAAATGGCGGAAAAAAACAAACATATAAAGATTTAACAATCTTTCCCGTAGAATACTTTTGCCCGAAACAAACCACTGGAGAATTTTTTCTCACTGCTAACACATATTGCAACCACCACTTTTGTGGCTCATGGAGTGATAACCGCAAGACTTTTAAAAGTTTCATCTTAAGCATTATTCCATCTACTTCCCTTATAAAATTAATCAAACTCAAACGCAAAATCTTCGGTTAAGAACTATTATACCACCCCAAACCATTATCTACAGGTACATAAACAGTAAAAATCTTTCGAGAATTGCATCTGATTCAAGAAAAAGTCGTACATTTGCAGCCAGTATGACGATTTCTCGTCAAAAAAAATAAATATAACGGTTGCAACATACATTCCTCTGAGACGTAGCAGGCTCCGTCTTTACAAGGGGTTGCGAGTAGTTATATAGAAGAAAATGCGGAATTGTAAAAAAATGACAGTATGAAAAAGCTCCTCACAATAATAGGCGCACGTCCACAGATTATAAAAGCCGCAGCACTATCGCACACTATAAGGGAAAAATTTTCATCACAAATCCAAGAGAAGATTCTCCACACAGGACAGCACTACGACAACAATATGTCGCAGGTGTTTTTTGACGAACTTGACTTACCAACACCCGACTATAATCTGGGGGTTGGTTCAGGTTCGCACGGACATCAGACGGCAATGATGATTGAAGGTATCGAGAAAGTCCTGATGACAGAACATTTCGACGGTATCGTACTTTATGGCGACACAAACTCGACGTTGGCAGGAGCAGTAGCGGCATCAAAACTGCATATTCCTATTTTCCACGTTGAGGCAGGGTTACGTTCCTATAATATGTCAATGCCAGAGGAGGTTAACCGTATGGTGTGTGACCAACTCAGTTCTATTCTTTTTGCGCCAACGCAGACTGCCGTCAACAACCTGATAAAAGAGGGTTTTGAGACAATCCACCCAACATTTAAGGACGGCACGACACGCAAAATATGCCTCAGCGGTGACGTAATGTATGACAACGCACAGCGTTTCGCAAAAATCGCCGAGCAGCGTTGCGACATAACCAAAAGGCTGAAACTTGAGGCAAAGCAATTTATCCTCGCTACTATCCACCGCCCTTCAAACACTGACGATTCAAGTAAACTCGCCTTAATATTCAAAGCACTTGCCAACATTGCGTCACAAGAAAAAGCACAAGTAATCATTCCATTACACCCAAGGACGGCAAAACTCATAGACCAAGAGAAAGCAATATTTGGAAACATATTAAGCTCGCCATATTTTCGCATAATTCCGCCAGTTTCGTTCCTCGAAATACTAATGCTGGAAAAGAACGCGAAACTGGTTATGACGGATAGTGGTGGCGTGCAGAAGGAGGCTTTCTTCTTTGAGACGCCGACGGTTATTTTGCGAGAAGAGACGGAATGGGTTGAAATAGTGGAACATGGCGCAGGGATATTGGCAGGTGCAGATTACTGCAAAATAGTTGACGCATACCACAAACTTGCCAATAGCACAATCAAGTATCCGCCACTTTTTGGCAATGGTCATGCCGCGGAGACTATTATAAAATCCATTATTGCCCACGAATAGACGTTTATGGATTTTACATTAAGAAAATACATCCAACTGATTGAAGGACTTGCAGCAGAAGGTTATGTGTTTTTGCCCTACAGGGAGTTTTTTGATGCACATGGCAAGATTGTCTGTATGCGGCACGATGTTGACAAAAAGCCGTTTAACTCACTTTCGATGGCAAAAAGCGAAGCAAAGATGGGTGTTCGTGCCACTTATTACTTCCGTGCCGTAAACGAGAGCTGGAATGAGGAGGTAATAAGAGAAATAGCCTCGTCAGGTCACGAAATCGGTTATCATTACGAGTCTTTAACTACTTGCAACGGGGATGTGGAGAAAGCATACGAAGATTTCGGCAAAAACTTGGAGAGACTAAGGAAACTATCACAAGTAGAAACGATTTGCATGCACGGTAGCCCTAAGTCGCAGTACGATAGCAAAGATTTATGGAAACATTTTGATTACAAGTCGTTGGGTGTAATTGCCGAACCTTATTTGGACACAGATTGGTCGGATACTTTTTACCTGACAGACACAGGAAGACGCTGGGACGGTTTTAACGTAAGCGTACGCGACAAAATCCCACATTGGCAAGAGGTGTGGAACGAAAAAGGGCTGAGTTTCCACTCTACGGATGAAATTATAAATAATGCGTCGAAACTACCAAGCAAAATACTAATCACGACACACCCCCAAAGATGGAACGACAAGTTAGCCCCCTGGACAATTGAACTCATACTGCAAAACATAAAGAACGTCATCAAACGATACAAGGCAAATGGAATTTAGAGACCTGAAAAGACAATACAAAGCACTACAGAAGGATATTGACAAAGTTATGTCTTCAGTAGCAGCAAACGGCACATATATTGGCGGGGAAACGGTGGCAGAGTTGGAACGCCAGTTGGCAGAATACGTAGGCGTAAAGCACTGCGTGACATGCGCAAACGGGACTGACGCACTGACGATTGCGCTGAAAGTGTGGGGAGTAGGAAAGGGGGATGCGGTTTTCGTGCCTGATTTCACTTTCTTCGCATCAGCCGAGGTTATAGCAGCGGAAGGAGCCACACCTGTTTTCGTTGATGTTGAAGCAGAGACATTCACAATCTCGTGCAAAGACTTGGAGCGTAAGGTTGAAGCGGTTGCCAAAGAGGGAGAACTTCGCCCAGTTGCCGTTATTCCGGTTGACCTTTTCGGTCTTCCTGCCAACTATGGTGAAATTAAGCCAATAGCAGAGAAATATGGACTTTACGTGTTGGAAGACGGTGCGCAAGGATTTGGCGGCATGATTGACGGGAAGAAAGCCTGTTCGTTTGGAGGGATATCAACCACCTCGTTTTTCCCTGCAAAACCTTTGGGTTGTTATGGTGACGGGGGAGCAATTTTCACAGATAATGACGAATGGGCGAAAATGGCGAAATCAATAAAAGTCCATGGCAAAGGGGCGAACAAATATGACAATGTGCGTATTGGCTTGAACTCACGGCTGGACACTCTGCAGGCTGCAATACTTCAGGTGAAATTCCGTGCTTTTGTTGACTACGAACTTGAAGCAGTGAACAACCATGCAAAGATGTACAGCAAACTGATAAACTGCCCAAACCTTGCCACAACACCATATATCCCAAGCGGTTGGCATTCGAGTTGGGCACAATACACGATAAGATTGAAGAATCGAGAAGAGAGGGATGGACTTCAGGCACACCTAAAGGCAAACGGCATTCCTTCAATGGTTTACTACCCGACAGCGATGCATGCGCAGACGGCATTCAGTGGTTGCAGGAATTATGGGGATTGCCCTGTGACAGAGAGACTATGCGACACAGTGCTTTCGCTGCCTATGCACCCGTATCTAACGGAAGATGAGATTGTTATGGTAACAAAAAAAGCGGACGAATATCTGTCTGGCATTAGATAGAGAAAAAAAATAGAATAAGTAAAGAACGAATTTATAGAAAAACATTATGAATTTTGCGTTGATAGGTGCCGCAGGGTACATTGCCCCACGACACATAAAAGCGATTGCGGACACAGGGAACCAACTGATGGTGGCATACGATAAATTTGACAGCGTTGGCCGTTTGGACAGTTCATTTCCTGACTGTTCGTTTTACACGGAGAATGAGCAGTTTGACCGTTTCTGCACAAAACAGATGAGGTCAGGGAACCCACTTCACTGGCTTTCGATTTGCACACCAAACTACACACATGACGCCTTCATACGCTACGGGCTTCGCCTTGGCACAAACGTAATCTGCGAGAAACCTTTGGTGCTGAACCCCCACAACATAGACAACTTGTTGGAAATAGAGAACGAGACTGGACATCAGGCATATACGATTCTGCAACTAAGGCTTCACGACTCAATAATAGCACTGAAAGAGAAGGTGGACAAAGGACCGAAAGACAAGGTTTATGACGTTGAACTGACGTATATAACCTCACGTGGGAAATGGTATTATTCGTCATGGAAAGGCGACGTGCACAAAAGCGGAGGGGTGGCAACAAACATAGGGGTTCATTTTTACGATATGTTACAATGGGTTTTCGGGCCTGTACAGAAAAACATAGTCCATGTGATGAGTTTCGACAGAGTGGCTGGTTATCTGGAACTTGAGAAGGCAAGGGTAAAGTATTTCCTGTCAATAAACGCTCAATGTCTTCCGCCAGAAGCAGTTGAAGGTGAGAAAAAGACTTACAGGACGCTGAAAATAGACAACGACGAGTTTGAGTTCAGCAAGGGTTTTACGGAACTGCACACAAGAAGTTACGAGAAGATTCTGGCTGGGGAAGGTTTCCGCATATCAGAGGCACGCAACAGCATCCAAATCGTCACCGACATACGTAACAGCACTCCTATAGGTTTGAAAGGCGAATACCACCCACTGGCAAAAATGCCTCTCGCCCAACATCCTTTCGGATGGACGGACGTTAAATACTGACTTGGGGTAGGTCAATATACCGTTAATCTATCGTTAATCTATCGTTAATCTATCGTTAATCTATCGTTAATCTATCGTTAATC
>JAKSNS010000018.1 GCA_024399545.1 Paludibacteraceae bacterium | reverse complement strand
AACGATACATTAACGATAGATTAACGATAGATTAACGATAGATTAACGATACATTAACGGTACATTGACCTATCCGTACTCAAACCAACTACCTAATCTGTCGCCTTTTTTGCCTGTCGAGAAAATATTTTCAATTTTCCTTTGTTGTGTCAAAAATTATTGCTACCTTTGCAAACTCATATTTGTGCTTACATTATCTATGCGGTTATATACTAAATACGGACTCAAGTTGTTGGCAATGACCTTGTTTTCAGCTCTATTGCTCTCTTCTTGCGTTGTCTCCAAAAAGATTAATTATCTCCAGACTCGTGACGATTTGCCACAATATTCCGACACTGTTGAGTTCTCTGACTACCAACTCCAGAAAGGCGACTACATCTACATCCGCCTTACTGCTATCGACCAGGATGTCATGGAGATGTTCAACGGTTTCACCTACTCTTCTTACGGAAACAACTCTCAGTACTTCTCTTCCGATAACAGTAGTTCACGCCTTTACCTCTACCTCGTTGACGAGCAGGGTTGCATCGAATACCCTTATGTCGGCAAACTCAATGTCCTCGGTCTTACGCTCCGTCAGGTGAAAATGCTCCTCGAAGACAAACTGAAGGATATGGTTATCGGTTTCTCGATTGACGCTCGTCTTGCCAACCGTACTTTCTCTATTCTCGGCGAGGCTGGCAGTGGCAAATACATAATCCCAAAGGAGAAATTCACCATTTTCGAGGCTCTTGCCATGAGTGGTGACCTTCAACTCTACTCCCGCCGCTCCAAAATACAGGTAATCCGACAAACTAACAACGGCACCGTAGTCAAGACCTTCGACATCAGGTCTCGCTCTATAATCGATTCTGAGTTCTATTACATTCAGCCTAACGACGTTATCTACGTGCCTTTCTCTGACGCCAAAGTTATGGGCGCTGACCATGTGACAAGCGTAATCTCCCTCACAATGTCAACCATCTCTTTCGGTGTGCTTATCTACTCAATTATTGACTCAATCATAAAGGCCTCTAAAAAATAATATGTCCAGATCCTTTCTCAAATATTGCATATCCATCTTAGTGGCCATCTCCCTGACCGCTTGCTATACCACTCGCCGTGTGGGGCTTATACAGGAGCGTGACAACCTCCCTTCATACGAACAAGGTCTTTACCGTGAATACAAGCTCCAGAAAAACGACGAGATTATGATGCGCGTCGTCACCTCTGACGCTGCAACCGCCAAACTGCTCTCCTCAAGTTCAAATTACGGTGGGAATATGAACAATTCCGACTCTTACCGTATTTTCGAGGATGGCACTGTTGACCTCCCTTTCCTCTCAAGCGTCAAAATCGAAGGACTCACGCTCCAGGAAGCCGAACAGCATATCGACACATTATTAAGAGATTATGTCGAGGACGCTTTCGTCAAACTCTCACTCTCCACAGGTACTTTCTGCGTTATTGGTGACGCTCACCGCGGATATTATTCGATTTACAAGGAGCGCCTCACAATCTACCAAGCTCTTGCCCTCTGTGGCGGAATAAACGAAACAGCCGATTTCTCGCACGTGAAAATTCTCCGCAAAACCCCGCAAGGCACCAAAATAGCCGAATTTGATATTCGCTCCAAATCAATAATCGACTCTAAATACTACTACATTTACCCTAACGACGTAATTTACCTTGATGTCTCAAAACGCAGGTTCTGGGGCGTCTCCTCATATACATCTTTTATAGGACTAATCAGCTCCTCTCTCAGCTTGTTAGTCTCAATTTGGAATCTTTTTAAATAATGCGGTATGAGCAAGAAAGAAGAAGATAATAACAAGTACTACGGCAATTACACAAACAGCGACAACCGTTATTACGGCAGTGGCTATACTTCAGGATACTATGGCAATGGTGGCTACTACAGCAGTGGACGCTACTACAGCAATGGTGGTGGCTATGTGAATGGCTACACCTCTGGCGGAAACTACTTAAATGGTCAGGACGCTTATGGTGGCCCGCAACAACCCGGCACCCCACAAGGCGCACCTTCCGGCATTAACTATAAGGAGTGGGCAATGCGTTTGCTCGCAAAATGGCCTCTTTTCCTCGTTGGCTTCCTCGTTGCCTTGAGTGTCGGTTTCCTAATCAACCGTAAGTGGATGCCACAATATACTTCCGAGGGGCAGATTTTCATCGATGCTGCTACAAAATCCGGCCCTGACTTCATGCAAAACATCGTTGGAAACACCTTCAGTCCGCTTATAAACGGTGACCAACTCCTCCTCATGGGCTCTTACAATATGATTAACAGAACCCTCCAGAAACTTCCTTTTGACGTGGATTTCTACCAAAAAGGACGTTTCAAGGTCAGCAGCCTTTACGGTCGTGAGCCTATACACATCTCGCAAATTGACATTGCGCCTGACGCTTATGCCTTCGAGTATCGTTTCGTCCCTCTCAGCGACAACACTTTCCGTATTGAAATCGCTGATGTTTATGACAATCGTCTTGAGAAATTCGCAAAAGGCTTCAAGCCTATCAAGGCCAATTATGGTCAAAAGATTGAATGCTCCCTCTTCCAGATTGTCATTGATAAAATGTATATTGTCCCAGGGCAGCCTGATTTCTTCTTCAGGTTCCGCGACCTTGGCTCTCTTGAGTCTGAGTTCGCTGGCAGGCTTGGCCTTAATTTCATTGGCGACAAGAATTGTACCACTTCCGTAGTAAGCGTACAGTTGACAAGCTCTGATTACCTCCGCGACTGTGATTTCATCGACGCTCTTATGAAAGAGGTCATCGCTTATAACCTTGACGAGAAAAACCAAGAGGCTGCGCGTACTATTGATTTCATAAACAGCCAACTTGCCTCACTTTCCGACTCCCTGACATCTTCCGAGGCTCGTCTCCGCAGTTACCGTGTCGCCCACAACCTTGTCGATATTTCAAGCTATTCTGGTCAAGTGTCCTCTAAGCTTGACGAGTTGGATACCCGCCGCTCTGAACTTAATCTCAAGAACGCTTATTTTGAATCCCTCTCAAAGTACCTCACCAAGACAGTGATGGACGAGAAAATCGTGGCTCCTTCTTCTATAGGTGTCGCTGACCCTACTCTCCTTGAACTCGTCTCTCAGTTCAACGAACTTCAGCAGAAGCGTAGCGACATCGGTGTTAAGAATCCTCAGTATGACAGGTATTCTAAACGTATGAACGAGATTCGCCTCACTCTCCTTGAGGTTATCAAGAACGTAAAACGCATCCACGATATGGAGCGTAAGTCTTTCGAGCAAGAGTACGACAAGGTTATGTCTGCCCTCAAGGCTTTGCCTGACCGCGAGTTCGAGATGGTTAATTACGAACGTGCTTACAAGATTAGCGACAACTATTATACCTTCCTCCTCCAGAAACTCTCTGAGGCTCAGATTATCATGGCGTCTAATGCCCCTGACGATAAGATTTTCCAAGAGGCTCGTACCTCACTCGTTCCTGTGAATGGCAAGGATAAGACAATGACTTACCTCATCTGTCTCTTGATTGGACTCCTTATTCCTGCCGCTTATGTCATCATAGTGGCACTGCTTGACAATAAAATAAACAACGAAGAGGATATCTACCGCAATTGCCAGTTCCCTGTCCTCTCTTCGTTGCTACATTCAGATAGGAAAGACCTCGTGATTTCAACAAAGAGTAAACGCTCTGTCTTTACTGAACGTTATCGTCTCCTTCGTACTCGTATTGAACTTTTCGCCCAACGGAAGAAGGATATCGTCACTGTCATAACCTCTTCTGAATCCGGTGATGGTAAGACTTCAGTGTCACTCAACCTCGCTGGTATATACTCTATGATTTCAGACAGGGTTCTTCTTGTTGATATGGACTTGCGTAACCCTTCTATTTCTAAGTTGACAAATTACCGCGAACATACAGGTCTTGTTCACTTGTTGATTGGCGAGGCTGAAATAGATGATGTGATTGTCAAGTGTGATGAACGCCTTGGTTTTGACTTTATCCCTTCAGGTGTTGTTCCTCTAAATTCCGCCGAGTTAATAAGGTCTGATAGGATGACTACGGTGCTTGAGGAATTGCGCAAACGTTACGATTATATTATTGTTGATACCTCTCCTCTTGGTCTTGTCTCTGATGCTATTGAGATGATGAAACGTGCTGACATCAATATCGTCGTCGCTCGTGCGTTGAAGACTAACAAGAAGTACTTCCGTACCTTTATGCAGCAAATTGCCGCTGACCAGATTCAAAACGTATATACGGTGCTTAATGATGTCCCTATTATGAAGGGCAAGAGCATATTTGGCTTTGGCAAATATGGTAAGGGCTATTATTATGGCGGTAAGTACGGCTATGGTTATGGCGGTAGTTATGGTTACGGCTATGGCTCACATTATTATAAGAGTGATGGCACCAAGGGAAAGACTTCTGACAAGTATTACCACGATGAGAAATACTATCAGGAGGATGACTCTGACAATAGTAAGAATAAGAAGGACTAAAAACAGTATTGCACGTATCTTTACCAAAAATATGACTGCGTGGGACATTGAAGGGAAACATCTTCTCTCGTTTCGATTTCCAGTAATTGCGTGAATTTGATGCTAAAACGCAAGGAATGTCCACCGATGGGTGTGTTATTTGGTTGATATATAGTCAGTTCAAAATATTTTTCGGCAAAGCCTAATTTTGCTGCCGTTTTTCTTGTGCAGGTCGAAAAAAGTTCGTACCTTTGCACCCGCTTTTTGGACTGAAATGTAAAACAAAATAATATAATAGTAAAATGTCAAAGATTTGTCAGATTACCGGAAAAAGAGCGATGATCGGCAATAACGTTTCTCACTCGAAACGTCGCACTAAACGTTCTTTTGATGTTAACTTGTTCCATAAGAAGTTCTACTATGTAGAACAGGATTGCTGGATAAGACTCAACATCTCAGCTGCTGGTTTGCGAACCATCAACAAAATGGGGCTTGATGCAGCCCTCAAAAATGCGGTCAATAAAGGGTATTGCACCTGGAATGACGTTAAAGTATTGGATCTTTAATATAGGAGATAAATTGTATGGCAAAGAAAACAAAAGAGGCTCGTGTACAGGTAATTCTTGAATGTACAGAACACAAGGACAGTGGTATGCCAGGCACTTCTCGCTATATCACTACGAAGAACCGTAAAAACACTCCAGGTCGTCTGGAACTTAAGAAGTATAACCCTATTCTCCGCCGTGTCACTGTACATCGCGAGATTAAATAATTAAAGACTTAAGACATGGCAAAGAAAACCGTCGCTACCCTTCAAAAAGGTGAAGGTCGTGGCTATTCTAAAGTGATTAAAATGGTTAAGTCTCCTAAGACTGGTGCTTATATCTTTCAGGAAGAGATGATTCTTAACGAGGGCGTTAAGGACTATTTCAAGAAGTAATCAAGCAGAGTGCATTAATCTAAGGTGCGCTTCTGATAAGGATTATAAGAATGCGGGTAGGTAAATATTTTACCAACCCGCATTCTTTTGCATTTAGTTTGAATTTGATTGTGCAAGGTGCGTTTTTTCTTGATTTTGTGTACAAATGTAAAACGGTGGCAGATGATGCGAGATAATGGTTGGAAAGGATAAAACAGGAGGAAAAACCACCCTCAAGTTTTCAGGTGAAATTATTGAAATTATTGAAATCGTTTGAGAAGTCATTATACGATTTTCTGTTTTTTATGGTACGGTAGGGCTTGCTCTTTGCTTGCTCTTTTGTGTTGTGAGTTTGTGTGTACATTTATGTGCGCATTTGAGGTTTCGGCTTGCATACGATTTCAATAATTTCAATAATTTCACCTGAAAAGTTGGGGGTGGGTTTTTATGTGTCTTAACCTTTCCCACCCATATTGATGAGAGATGGATTGTTATTTTGTGGGGTTAGGAACGGCAAAATAATAGCCGCATTCCTGAAAAAGAATGCGGCTACCTTTGTATCATTAACCCTTTAATTTATTACTTACTTCTTCTGTGTGAAGATAAGGTGCTTACTGCCATTAGCGATCTTTATGTAGATGTAGCATACCTTGCCATTTATGTCATTGTAAGTGTAACCTGCCTCATAGCCTGTCGCAGATTCCAATTTCGCATAACGGTTGTCAAGGATTTCCTCAATATCATCTTCGTAATCTTCTACGATTCTGTAATCGTAGTTGTCAAGGCGTGTTGAGAAATTGCCAGCCTTGTCTTTGCTATACGAATAGTTGTATGTGGCATAGTCAACCATAATGTCTTCAAAGCTACCTGAATAGTCGTATTCTGCTACTTTTACGTAGAAATACAATGTGTCTATCACTTGCTTTTGGGTAGTAGAGTCAATTGTAGTGTCGCAGATGTATTCGTAAGTTTTGTCAGCAATAGCAAGACCTCTCTGGTTTAACTCATATTTTTCAACAACGGAATCATTTACGCTCCAATTCGTGAATGGCTCGTCGAGTGGGTAGCCAATGTACTCATCGATTACGATAACCTCGCAAGCAAGGTGGTTTACGTAAACGGTAGTTTTACCAACGTGCATACCAGTTACCTCACCTTTTTCGGTGACTGTAGCGATGAATTCGTCGTCAGACGACCACTGTGGGTGCTTGTTTCCGTTGTCATCGAAGGTCAATTTAACGGTTTCGCCAATTGCGATAGTGACGCTTCCTTCCTCGAGTTTGCCCCAAGTGTTTTTGTCTTTGTTACATCCAACAAGAGCCAACATTATGATGCTCAAGCAGATAAAAAGTGTTTTCTTCATAGTTAATTAATTATTTGTTTATTATTTGTTTCTATTTTGTTCCTTATAGATAGGAGCGCATTATTCCGCTGCAAATTTACTAATAAACTCTGACATACGAAAGAGTTTTTGCAATATTTTTTCCGAAAAATGCAACAGACCTTTATTCTTATAGCCAACTTCTTAATACAGAGAGTATTTTATTCCTCATCTCTTCGGGGAAGTTCCAAATCTTCGACTTGTGGCAATTGCCGGGGTTTACCATCACATAGATGTTAGGGTTGCTTACATAATCCTTTATGCCTACAGCCGTCCAAGGGTCATATTCACCGTAGATGAACAACATGTGTGAGTCCGTGTTTTGCAGGAATTTTATGACCATCTCCCTTGTGCTTGGGTCATATTCAAAATCGAAATCCTCGGGTAATGCGCACCTTCTAAGGAACTCCTCGGTGCTTTGTATGCTCAGAAGCCCTTCGAACCTTGAGATGTCGTAGGCGTAATGCCCAAGTTCTTTTGCCGCCTGTACATAGTATGGCATATTGTCGTATGCAGGCGTGAAACCCTCTGGTGACCCGTATTTAGCCAACGCACGGAACAACTCTTTATCCGTGGCTTTGTCCAATTCAGGCAACTTTTTTATCTCGCCCCTCGCCAAAACGGCAATCTCCATGTCAAGCACGGTCAAGTCGTAAAGTTCAGCCAATTCAACCCGTGGCTGAAGCTCAAGGCTGTCAACGTATTCTTGAAGCATAGGCAGGAACTCCTCCCTGCGTGCGAACATTTTTCTCATATATTCAGTTAGGTATTCCCTCTCGTCGCTACTTCCGTACTTCACGATTTCTTCTGACATCTTTTTATCCTCAACACCATCGCAGAATGGGGCAACGTAAGGCACGGTAACGTCAACGTCCTCTGGATAATATGCCCTGAAAAGGTTTGCGCAAATACCGCCTTTGCTCACGCCTGTGGCAATGTACTTTCCTTTGTAAAGCTTACGAAAAGCCTCGACAATCCTGTGGTGGTCAGTGGCGGCATTGTAGGTGGTGAGGTAATCCCAATATTTTTCCTTATCTTTGACCACAGGTATTGACTTGTTGAAGTACCTATGCTCAATGATAACGCTGTTGGCGTTAAGGATGTCTGACAGCTCTTCCCTATAGTCCTTCCTCTCGGTGTAAGAGGCGGAATAACCTTCGGTGACAAAGACTGTCGCACTGTCAGTGTGGACGTTACCAACTATTACACGTTGCTCGAAAGTGCCTAAGGCCGTGTCTCGATGGTCGATGAATTGCCTGAAAGTGACAATGTAACGTTCGCCAAACCTCGTGGATTCTATCTTTGTTATCGAGGTTACGCCAGGGATAGCTTTCAGCATTTTTGCGAATTTCGTCGTCTTTGCGTTTGCACCTGCGGCAAGTGCCGCAATTGCGACAAGTAGGATTATTCTCTTTCTCATATCTTTTTTTTGCATTTTGAACAGATGCCGTAAATATAAACTTGGTTAGTGGTCATCGTAAAACCTTTGAATCTATGGCTTTTCAGCAATTTCGAGGTTTTAGTGTCGTGAAACTCCTTAACCGCCCCGCATTGCGTGCATATCCTATGGTAGTGAGTCTCAGCCCTTTCAGCCAATTCATACATAACCATGTCGCCAGGGAAAGGGTGCATAACCACGATGTCTGCCTTCAGGAACAAATCAAGATTACGATAGACGCTCATCTTAGAAATGTGGTTGGTTGGCGCAAAATACTCCAACAGGGTGCTTATGCTGAAATGGCCGTCCAACCGGATGATAAAATCCAACATCGCGGACCGTTCCATAGTCTGCCTGAGTTCATGCTCTTTCAGGTAGCGTTCCAACTTCTCTCTCGCTTTCATCACCTGTAACTTGATTGCTTTAGAATCTTCTGCCCTTCAGTCTCTTGCAATAACTGCATAATGCTGACATCCTGGTTATTCTTCATATAACTCTTCACGATTTGCCAACCGAGGTATGCCCCAAGCCTGTCTGGGGAATCTTGTCCAAATGGTTGGGTGAAAGGCCCATCGTGAAGGAACTTTGTCTTGTCGATGATATTCTCGGAGAAAATCATGTGAGTCTCAACCAGTTGTCCCCACAAATCTTTTTCATGCTCCTCAGCCCATTTCATCTGCTCGTTCGTATATCCCATTATCACACTCTCATCCTCGTCTGGCAGCATACACGAAACGCAATACAGTATCTTGCCGTAATAAATCATATCGTCCAAAAGATTGCCATTAGCTTTAGTCAAAAATTCGGAGCATAACATCGCCGTAAGATAGTCTGAGACAATCTTTTCACGTCTCATATTACGTTTGAGGTATGAGTAAATCCCGATGCTGTCGTAGAAGCAGTAATTTTCGCCCATATAGTTATCTATGCTCAAGGAAATGAAGCCATCGCCGACGATGATGTTTTGGTTGAAGAAAGATATATGAGTGTAAAATTTAGGCAGTTTCAGCCCAGGCAGAAAGACTTGCGCCCTCAACAAACCTAACTTCAACTCTTCCTCAATGACGTTCATGTCTTGGTACGCCTCTTGTGTCGAAGTATAGACGTCAATAACGGCAGGGTAATTCCTGAAATTCTTGTACTCAACAGCTGCCATTGCGGAATCTATAGACCCCATCAGCATAACTTTCTCAACGTAAATGCGCGTGATTTCGGGGTGGAGAGAGTCCAAAACTTGCAACTCACGGTTCACGCACGTTGTGTCAATATTCCAGAAAAGAGAGTCGAAACGCGTAATGTGGAACTCCATATCCTTTCCTTCGATGTTTGCCTCCCTGCGCTCAGGAGATGAGCATGCCACCATAATTGACGATATTATTATGGCAAAAAGAAATTTCTTCATTTTTCGAGTGTATTGATTTATAGAACTTTATATCGCAAATGACTTTGTTTGTTGCGTCTTGCGAAGTTACGAAAAAAATGTGATATTGCGATGAACCAAGTGACTAAAATAATTGTGGAAAAAAGTGAGGAAATTTTCAGCGATTTAGTTGTATATGCCAAATATTTTTCATAAATTTGCAAGTTCAAAAAACAGCTCTTTGATGATATGCTTCTCGAAGTTCGGAATATAAGGAAAAAGTATGGCGAACAGCTTGTTCTTGACGGAGTTACACTCTCTTACGACAAAGGTGTGATTGTCGGTTTGCTTGGCCCTAACGGTGCTGGGAAATCCACTCTTATGAAGATTGTCACAGGGTATATCTCCCCCGACGAAGGTTCGGTGCTTGTTGACGGGGAGATGCCATCGCTCGCCACTTCCCGAATAATCGGCTATCTTCCTGAACATAATCCACTCTACCTTGATATGTTCGTAAAGGAGTATCTTGAGTTCGTCGGTGGAATGTACAAACTTGACAACATTCGTCAAAGGGTGGAAAACGTTATTGACGAAGTTGGACTGACACCAGAGTGCCTTAAACGTATCTCCCAACTCTCCAAGGGTTTCCGCCAGCGTGTGGGTATTGCCGCCGCTATTATGCACAACCCTCGGTTGTTGATTCTTGATGAGCCTACTACGGGACTTGACCCTAACCAACTGGTGGAGATACGCACACTTATAAAACGACTTGGCGAGCAACGCCTTGTGATTATCTCAACGCATATAATGCAGGAGGTGGAAGCCGTTTGTGACGAAGTTGTACTGCTTGACCATGGGCGGATTGTTGCATCTGGCAGTAAAAACCAACTATTGGAAGAATACGGCAGCATTGAAAACCTCTTCCACCAAGTTACGAAATAATGGAATACGATATACACAACCCAAAACGCGAAAACGACCTTGACAAGGCTCTTCGTCCGCTCTCCTTCAGCGATTTCAGCGGACAGGACAAGATTGTCGAGAACCTTCGTGTTTTCGTTGCGGCGGCAAAAATTCGTGGTGAAAGCCTTGACCATACATTGCTGCATGGTCCTCCAGGCCTTGGCAAAACTACCCTTAGTAACATCATAGCAAACGAACTTGGCGTGGGGTTCAAACTCACGTCTGGTCCTGTGCTTGACAAACCTGGTGACCTTGCGGGGCTTCTGACTTCGCTTGAGCGTAACGATGTCCTGTTCATTGACGAAATCCACCGCCTTAGCCCTATTGTCGAGGAATACCTCTATTCCGCTATGGAGGATTACCGTATTGACATTATGATTGACAAGGGGCCTTCGGCGCGTTCAGTACAGATTGACCTTGAACCTTTTACCCTGATAGGGGCTACTACGCGAAGCGGACTTCTAACAGCCCCCCTTCGTGCGAGGTTTGGCATAAACTGCCATTTTGAGTATTATGACGAGAATGTTATAGTGGATATTATAAAACGTTCCGCATCTATAATGGATGTCCCTATTGTTGAGGAGGCTGCCCTCGAAATCGCACGACGTAGCCGTGGAACGCCTCGTATAGCCAACGCACTCCTTCGCCGTGTTCGCGACTTTGCGCAAGTCAAGGGTAGTGGGCGTATAGAACGCCAGATTGCATGTTTCGCCCTCGAGGCATTAAATATAGACAAGTTCGGGCTTGACGAGATTGACAACAAGATACTCCTCACGATGATTGATAAGTTTGGTGGGGGACCTGTAGGACTGACGACAATCGCTACAGCTATGAGCGAGGACGCAGGGACGATAGAGGAGGTCTATGAGCCATTCCTCATAAAAGAAGGATTCCTGAAACGCACCCCTCGTGGACGAGAAGTTACGGAAAAGGCGTTTACCCACCTTGGACGTTCAATAGTGAAACAACAAACACTGTTCTAAAAAGCCACCTATATGGCGGAAATGAAACAATTGGCTAAAGAGACTGCTATCTACGGTGTTAGCAGCATAGTCGGCAAGTTCCTCAACTGGCTGCTTGTCCCTATGTACACCTACGTGCTGCAGAACTCAGGCCAATACGGGATTGTCACAAACCTCTATGCTTGGACTGCCCTCGTTATTGTCATAATCACCTATGGCATGGAGACTGGCTTCTTCCGTTTCGCCAGCGAACACAAGGATGACAAAACGCTCTCTGACCGCGTCTATAGCACCACACTATGTTCGCTTGCCGTATCTTCCACGCTTTTCGCCATTCTGATAGTTCTTTTCCGCAATGACATTGTCACGTTGCTCGACTGTGGAGCATCCGCCAGTATAATCGCAATGTTGGGCATTACCGTGGCTCTTGACGCTTTCGACAGCATACCTTTCGCTTACTTGCGTTATAAGAAAAAACCTATTAAATTCGCTGCTTTCAAACTTATTTCCATAGCTATTAATATCTTTGGTAACATCTTCTTCCTCATCCTTTGCCCTAAGATTATGGAGACAAGTGCCTCATGGCTCGTTGATTGGTGCTACCGTCCAGACTTTGGCATAGAGTACATCTTCATAACCAACCTTATATCATCTTTCCTCTGCACCTTGCTCCTTCTTCCAACAGTACTTGAACCTAAATTGGATTTCGACAACGTGCTTCTCCGAAAGATGCTTCGTTACAGCCTACCTATCCTTCTTCTTGGTATCGTGGGGATTATGAATCAAACGGTTGACAAAATCCTCTTCCCTATAGTCTATCCTGACAAAGTCGAGGCTATGCAGCAACTTGGTATTTATGGCGCATGCTTCAAGGTGGCTATGATTATGATGATGTTTACCAACGCTTTCCGCTATGCCTACGAGCCTTTCGTTTTCCAGAAACACGGCACTTCACATTGCAAGGAGTCATATTCAGATGCTATGAAGTATTTCATAATCACCGCCTTGCTGATATTCCTTGCCATGGTCTTTTATCTTGACATAATCAAGTTCCTTCTACGTTCGGACTACCGTATAGGAATGGATATTGTGCCGTTGATTCTTATCTCCTATATGTTCCAAGGGATTGTCTATAACCTTGCCTTATGGTACAAACTTGTCGATAAAACCTATTGGGGGGCTATCATATCTTCCTTGGGCTTTGTCATTATGTTTGTCATTCAGTTGATATTCATCCCGCTTTATAGTTATTGGGCTTGTGTGTGGGCTTCTGTTATATGCTACTTCGTTATGATGATGGTCAGCTATTTCGTGGGGCAACACTACTATCCTATAGACTACCAACTGAAACGCATTGCCATGTATGTCGTTGTCGCCGCGTTGATTTGGGCGGCGGGTACTCTGCTGAATATCGACAACTTCTTCCTTCGTATGGCGTATCGCACGTTGCTCCTCTGTATTTTCTGTATAGTCGTGATGAAAAAGGATCTTCCACTGACCTCCCTCCCTCTATATAAGAAACTAACACACAGGCATTGAATTTTATGGCAAACGGGCATTTGCTCGAGTTAATATAGTATAAAACAAAACAACAATATGGGTTTATTTTCATTTACTGAAGACATCGCGGTTGACCTTGGTACCGCCAATACCATCATAACCTATAAAGGTAAGATGGTCGTTGACCAACCATCCATCATCGCTATTGATGTCATGACTAACAAACTTGAGGCAATCGGTAAGCAGGCTGCCCTTATGGAGGGTCGTACCCCTAAGAATATCAAGACAATCCGTCCTCTTCGTGATGGCGTTATCGCTGATTTCCAGGCTGCCGAGCTTATGATTCGTGGTATGATTGACCTCATCCCTCATAGCCGCCGCATCGTTACACCTTCCCTTCGTATGGTTGTGGGAATACCTTCTGGAGCAACCGAGGTTGAGATGCGCGCCGTTCGTGATTCCAGCGAACATGCTGGTGGTCGTGAGGTATATCTTATCCCTGAACCTATGGCTGCTGCGCTTGGTATTGGCCTTGACATCGAGAAACCAGAGGGTAACATGGTAGTTGACATTGGCGGTGGTACTACCGAGATTGCGGTCATCTCACTTGGCGGTATAGTCGCTGACAAATCTATACGTGTCGCGGGTAATGCTTTTACGGACGATATTCTTGAGTATATGTTCCGCCAGCACAACCTCAAAATCGGCGAACCTACTGCTGAGATTATCAAGAAAACCGTAGGTGCGGCTTTGCCTGACCTTGGTGATGAAGCACCAGAGGATATAAGCGTACAGGGGTCAAACCGTATCACCTCTCTCCCTATGACTGTCCCTGTATCTTATCAGGAGATTGCCCATTGCCTCGACAAGTCTCTCGTCAAACTCGAAAGTGCTATCATGGCTGCTCTTGAGGATACCCCGCCTGAGCTTTATTCCGACCTTATGCAAAACGGTGTATGGCTCTCTGGTGGTGGTGCTTTGCTTCATGGCCTTGCTCGCCGTTTCTCTGAGAAGATGCAAATCCAGTTCAAAGTCTCCGAAGACCCTCTTCGTGCTGTTGCTCGTGGTACTTGCCAGGCACTCAATAATATAGACCGTTTCCGCTTCCTCCAGAAACAGTAATCCTATTGCCTCGTGAAGATTCTATTCGATTTTCTGATAAAACACATTGCCACCATCGTCTTTATTATTCTTGAGATGGTGGCTGTTGCCTTATTGTATAATCGGAATGATTTTTCACGTACCGTCATTGCACGTCACTCGCTCACCGTCCAATCATATTTCGCTGCAATAGGCTCTGATATAGCTGATTATTTTTATCTTAAACAGACCAACCGCCAACTTGCCGAGGATAACGCACGACTGAACGAGGAACTTGCCAGCCTGCGTGCTGTTTTTGATAGCCTACAGTGTGACTCTGTCGTCAGCGCCTTGACTCCTGCCAATGTCGAGTACACGCCTGCGCGAATTATTTTCCAATCTATCAATGGCACAAGGAATTATGTCATCATCGACCGTGGCTCTGCCGATGGTATTACTGTTGATATGGGTGTTGTCGCCAACGGTTGTGCTTACGGTGTTGTTGGCAGTGTCGCCCCTCATTATGCCGTTGTCCTTCCTTTGATTAACACCAACGTCCAAGTGAGTGCTAAGATTATGAGTAACAAGCAACTTGGGCTTATTGCTTGGGAAGGTGGTCGCAAGGATTGTGTCACGCTCAACGAACTTCCTACCCATGTTCACCCTAAACCCGGTGACAGTATATTCACCTCTTCTTTTTCCTCGATTTTCCCCGAGAATGTCTTGATTGGCCGTGTCAGCAAAGACAAGAATAAACACGTCGAAGGCTTCAACCATATCATCGTCAACCTCGCAATTGACTATGGCACCGTTAGATACGTCGCCGTTATTCGCAATCGTAACAAAGAGGAGTACAATGGTCTTGTGCAGGAAATGGAATCTGAAATCGCTAATGCCGAAGATAGTAAATGAGGAATTTTGGAGAACAGATATTATGGTTTATTGGTTTGGTCTTCCTACAGGTCATCTTCTTTAACCACGTCAACTTGGCATACGTTGTCAACCCATTCATTTACATCTACTTCGTCCTTGTCTTCCCAACAAAACAGAAGCACGTCGTCTCTGTCGTATTGGCGTTCCTCCTTGGCTTTTTTGTTGATGCGTTCTCCTTTACATGGGGCATACACACCATCGCTACTACCGCACTTGGCTATTTCCAGCCAATCATCTTTCGTATGATGGCAAAACCCGAGCAACTTGACAAACCTTATCCATCTCTCTCCTTTATGCACGGCGATTTTGTCAAGTACGTCGCCATTATGGTTTTCTTCCACCATTTCCTCCTTTTCCTTATCGAGGCATCCGATTTCTCTCTGATTTTATGGGTGCTCGCCAAAACTATTGTCAGTTCTTTGTTGACTTTCCTTTTCGTCTATGTCATCGAAAAAATCCGTAAATAGCCTCTGACCGTTTATAAATGAAATCCGACGAGAACAAAAACAGGAACATCGTCATCTTGTCTCTTTTGGTTTTGATGGCAGTTGGCTTTCTCATCAGGATTGCCGTAATGCAGTTCTCGGGCATTTATGTTGACATCGCCGAGGGTAATGCCTTCTATCATAGGATTATATATGCGCCTCGAGGTGCTATCAAGGACAGGAACGGTAAACTTCTTGTTTATAATCAGAAATCATACGACCTTCTCGTTACAATGAAGGTTCTTGACGAACTCGCCAGCAAAGGCACGCCTATTGATACGGATGGGCTTTGTGCTATGTTGGGCGAAACTCGCAGTCAGATTGAACGTCGTTTTGCGAATGTCAAGAATTATGGACACAACCCAGGCTACTCCCCGCTCACCCCTCAGCGTTTCATGACTCAACTTTCGCCTGAGGAGTATGCCCGTGTGTCCGAGAATATCCGCAAGTTCCGTGGTTTTGCCATTCAGTCACGTACCCTGCGCAACTATAACTATCCTTCTGCCGCTCATATTCTTGGCTCTATTGGCGAGGTTAACCAGCAACAGCTTGAAGAGGATAATTTCTACCACCTTGGCGACTACATAGGTGTCACTGGTATTGAATATTCCTACGAAAAGGACCTTCGTGGGGTTAATGGTGAGGAGATTCTTCTCCGCGATGCCCGTGGGCGTATTCAGGGGCGTTATCGCAATGGCGTGGAGGATAAACAGGCCATTCCAGGCAAAAACCTTATCAGCACGTTGGACATTGACCTACAGATGTTTGCCGAGAAACTCCTTGATGGCAAGCGAGGCAGTGTCGTGGCTATTGAACCCTCTACTGGCGAGGTTCTTGCGCTGGTCTCTAACCCTTCGTGGAACCCCGAATTCCTCGTTGGCCGTAAACGTGGTGTCTATTATCCAATCCTAATTAACGAGAAGACGCGCCCTCTCCTCAATCGCGCCATTCAGGGTCGCTACTCCCCTGGCTCTACCTTCAAACTCCTTCAGGCTCTTGTCTGCCAACAGGAGGGTGGCATCACCGCTGACACCCGTTTCCCTTGCAACGGTCCTTCCTCTTCCCCTATCAAATGCACCCATCATCATGGCTCACCCGTCACTCTTCTTAACGCCATAGAACAGAGTTGTAACCCTTATTTTTGGCTTGCTTACAAGGCTACTATCGAGAAAGGCTGTTATGTCAACCACCGCTTTAGTCACGAGATTTTCCATAATAACTACAATCGTTGGCGTGACGCTATGATGAGTTTCGGGCTTGGCTTTGCTTTCTCTGACTCTGACATCCCTGGGCTTAAGGATGGTGCTATAGGCTCCGAGCGTACTTATAACAAGATTTATGGCCCTAAAGGTTGGCGGGCGTTGACTATACGTTCAAATTCAATAGGGCAGGGTGAGGTTGAGGTGACACCTATCCAACTTGCCAACGCTGTTGCCTGCATAGCCAACTCTGGTTGGTTTATCACTCCCCATATCAATCGCAACGACTCTATGCTCACACGGCGACATCAGTCAAATGTCGATAGCCGCTATTTCGCCATTGTTCAGGAAGGTATGTGGCGTGTCTGTCATTTTGGTACTGGTCGCCACTATCAGGTTCCTGGCATTGAGATGTGTGGCAAGACTGGTACTGTCCAAAATTCCCATGGTGACGACCACTCGATTTTTGTAGGTTATGCGCCTTATGACGACCCTAAGATTGCCATCGCTGTTGTCGTTGAAAATGCAGGTTTTGGTGCAACGTGGGCCAACCCTATAGCTTCTCTTTGCATTGAGAGGTATCTTACTGGAGCTTGCTCGCGTCAGGAACTCTACGATAACATCGCCTCTACTGTCAAAGACCCGAATGTCAAGCAGTTCGACGATTATATAAACTCACTTCAATAAACAAACAAGTTTCTAATAATGGCAAGTGATTTCAATGCCCTAAAATACCTTGATAAACTGACGGTGCTTTTCTATGCCCTGTTGGTTGTTTTTGGTTGCATGAACATCTACAGTGCCAGCATCACGCCTGACCAGGCCTCCATTTTCGACGTCTCATGCCACTCTGGCATGCAGATTGTTTGGGTGGTCTTCAGCATCATTGTCGCCATCGTCATCCTTTTCTTCGACGACAATTTCTTCAACCAGTTTGCCCCCATCCTTTACGGTGCTATGATTCTCATCCTCATAGCCACCATATTCCTCTCCCGCGACATCAATGGTTCACGTTCTTGGCTCTCTTTTGGCTCATTCAGCATACAACCTGCCGAGTTTGCCAAATTCGTCACGGCCCTTGCCCTTGCCAGATATGTTGGTCGTCAGGGCTTTTGGATTCACACCTTAAGTGACTATGCCAAGGCTGTGGCCATCATCATCCTTCCGATGCTTATCATCGTCTTTCAGAAAGAGACTGGTACTGCGCTTGTCTTTGCCTCTTTCGTCCTTCTTCTCTATCGTGAAGGTATGACTGGACTTGTCCCTCTGCTGGGCTTTCTCGCCGTCTTCGTCTTTGTCGTCACTGTCCGTTTGGCTGACGATTTCCTCTTTGGCATTGCTGGCACGCCTGCCGGTATTGGCTACTCTCTTATTACGGTCTTCTTTATTCAGATTGTCTTTTTGCTTCATTTCCGCCGTGACGCTTTCAACGCCTTGATTCTTTCCGGGGTCTTTCTCTTTGTCGTCGTTGTCTCTGTGCTGATTAACCTCTTCCTCGTCCAATTCAATATAGTTTACGTCCTTCTTGCCATCAACTTCGCCTCTGCCATCTATCTTCTTGTACTCTCTTTTTTCCGTTGGCAACGCACCTATTGGCTGATAGCGCTCTTCGTTGTCCTATCCACGGGTTACGTCTTTTCTTCGGGCTATATTTTCGAGTCTATCCTACAGCCTCACCAGCAGAAGCGTATCAAGGTCAATCTCGGTATGGTCGATGACCCCAAAGGCATTGGCTACAATACCCGCCAGGCTGCAATCGCGATAGGTTCTGGACGTCTGTTCGGGAAAGGCTATCTCAACGGCACTCAGACTCGTTTGAAATATGTCCCTGAGCAACACACTGATTTCATTTTCTGCACCGTAGGCGAGGAGTGGGGCTTCGTCGGTTGTTTCTTCCTCATAACTGTCTATACGCTCCTTATGTGGCGAATAATAGTAATGGCTGAGCGTGCCGAATCGCATTTCGTCCGGGCGTATGCCTATGGTGTATTGGGGATTTTCGCCTTCCACTTCTTTGTCAACATTGGGATGGTTATAGGCATCGTCCCTGTCATCGGCATTCCCCTTCCCTTCATCAGTTACGGCGGCTCTTCCTTCCTTGGCTTCACATGCATGCTCGCCGTCCTTCTCAAACTTGACACCAAGCGCGAGGAACGCCTCAAAGGCAAACTTGACACATTCCTGAACTAAATATACATATATTTTTATAGGTGAGTTCTATAAATTCATTTTGAGGGTTTTTGAAGTTTGTTTTGAGCAGATTGCTGTGCGGAAGGAGGGAGCAATGCGGGCATTGTGACCGACTGACAATCAGCAAGATGCCAAAAGAAACTTCAAAAAAACCAAAAAGTTTATTTGTTATATATTTTTACTTTCTCATCTTAAACGGTGAATTTATAGAACTCACCTATAATGTTTTTTCTTTCATTTTTTTGGCCATAGAGATGGACACATCAAAAACTTGGGGGGTCTATGCCAAATCAACTAAAAGGCGGTTCTTTGATTGATTAGTCAATCGGAGAACCGTCCACACAATTTCGGGGTTAGAAAGGGGTTGTTAGTCCGTACATCCTTCGGTGCTGCTCCGTTGGGAGTGCGTTTTTTTTGTTTTTTTCTTTAAGCCGTTAGCCTTTGGTTTTGGGATGGTGTGTTAAGATTTATTAGCCATTTAACTCAATTAACTCAATTAACTCAATTAATTTGGGGATACCCCCTTGTTTTTTTCCATAGGTGGACGGTTCTTTGATTGACAAAGCAAATCAAAGAACCGTCTCCACAATTTATAAAACCAGATGAAATCACTATAGACAAAGAGTATCACTAAAGTGAGGCAACTAAAATATTTACTGAATTTTGTTGCTGTGTCGGGAAAAAGTTGTAACTTTGCAACGTTATTATCAACCGAATAAACATTAAGTAATCACTCTATAGACCAGAATGTTATGATAACCGAATTACAAGAAACCCAAAGCAATATTCGGTAGCATATATCAAAAACATAAAAAACAAATAAAAACAAAGCGATTATGGAAACAAATTATGGGAAAACGGAACTATGCATAGACCGTTCAGAACTGAATCGTTGTCTGTTGTGCCACGACACGCCTTGTGCGAAAGCATGTCCTAAACAATACCCTATCGACAGGATTATACGTTCGGCATATTTTCTGAATACGGCATCATCACACTCGCTTGCCGTTACGACGGATTGTGCAGGCTGCAAAGCGCCATGCGAAAGTGCGTGCGTCCTGGCAAAACGCTATACACCTATTCCTATCCGCCAGTTGGTCAATGATATACGCAAACTTGACATAGCTGACGATGTTACGGATGAGAACGTACAGCCAGACTTGGGTATGGATATTTGCGGCGTGAAACTCGAAAATCCATTCCTGCTATCATCGTCCGTAGTAGCAAGCACTTACGATATGTGCGCACGTGCTTTCGAGGCAGGATGGGCAGGCGCGGCGTTCAAAACAATTTGTTCATTTCCACAGCACGAGGCTTCGCCACGCTTCTCGACCATAAGCGGCAATTCAAACCATTTCTACGGATTCAAAAATATCGAGCAATTGTCAGACCACACGTTAGAGGAGAACCTTGATATTTTCTGTAGGCTGAAGCATGATTTCCCTAACAAAGTCATCATAGCCTCAATCATGGGCAAGAACGAAGAGGAGTGGGAGATGCTTGCACGCAAATGCCAATCCGCTGGCGCAGATGTGATTGAATGCAATTTCTCATGTCCAAACATGGAGGCTAACGACCTTGGCATAACCATAGGTCAAAGCCCTGAAATGGTGGAGAAATTCACAAGGGCTGTTCGCCGTGGCACTACTATTCCTGTCCTTGCGAAACTCACGCCAAATGTCTCGGACATGGTTCCTATGGCACTTGCCGCCAAGCGTGGAGGGGCAGACGGTATTGCCGCCATAAACACGATAAACAGCATAACAGGCGTTGACATTTTCTCGTTCACAGCGCAACCTGACGTACACGGCAAATCAATGGTTGGTGGTTATTCGGGTGCTGCCGTAAAACCTATTGCGCTACGTTTCATCTCAGACCTCGGTCATAGTGAGGGACTGAAAGGCATGCATATCAGCGGTATGGGAGGTGTGGAGACATGGCGTGACGCTGTGGAATTCATCTCGCTGGGGGCAGGAAGCATTCAGATTACCACTGCCGTAATGCAATACGGGTACAGGATTATTGACGACCTGATAGCAGGCTTGAAGTGTTACCTAAGACAAACAAAGGTTGGCTCAGTCCGCCAAATCATCGGTGCTGCCGTAAAGAGCGTTGTCGGACATGACCAGATGGAGCGTGACACTGTTCTTTTCCCTAAGTTCGACCTTGACAAATGTATAGGATGTGGCAGGTGCTACATTTCATGTCTGGACGGCGGTCATCAAGCCATTGAATTTGATGTTACTACACGCAAGCCTAAACTCATTGGCAGTAAATGCGTTGGCTGTCACCTTTGCCGGCTTGTGTGCAGTGCAAATGCCATTGGCACGGCAGACAAACGCATCTCTAAAAAGCAATTTCACCAAAAAGGATAGACAGATAAAAACCTACCCCCAAGTTTTTAGGTGAAATTATTGAAATTATTGAAATCGCATACAGGTCGTAAGCGAATCAGGGACTATAACGACCATAGCAAATCACATTCATTCCGACATAATGAAAGAGCAAGAAAAGAGCAAGCCCTACCGTACCATAAAAAACGGAAAAGGCATCAAGCGATTTCAATAATTTCAATAATTTCACCAAAAAACTTGGGGGTCTATGCCAAATCAACTGAGAGGCGGTTCTTTGATTTGCTTTGTCAATCAAAGAACCGTCTCCACAATTTATCCGCAATGTCGAGGCTGTGGGGACACACAGAGAAAGAGACCACAGAACCTATTCCTGCTGTTTGTCAATTGGCAGGAATGCTATACCCAAAAGATATTCAGGTGTACTTTCTGCGACAATGGAATGAAATCGCACCTTAAGATTATATATCCCCTGTTACCAAGTAGTATAAATCTTCGGGAGTGATATACTTGTCAGCATTGAGAAAATCGATGACGATTTCAAGAGGCACGTAAACTCCATATTGATTTAAGACCTCTTCTTGCAGGTATTCAGGAGTACATGGTACAAACATAATATGTTTTATATAATTCCTTTGTCTTTGAAAATTCTCTTTACTATTTCCAAGTCAGAGTCATGACGACGCGACAACTTCTTACTTGTGCCGAAATCAGAGTAACTTATCACAACCAGTTTTATTCCATGCTTAGGCAGTTCTTCTCTTCTACGGTTATCATATATTCTTCTCTGAATAGCTCTGTTAACGCCACTTACTGTTTGTTTCTTGTCAAACAAAGCGACAGATTCAGTGTGTTGACGTTCATAATATTCAACCACCAAATTCAAATCCTCATAATAGGCATCTACCGGAAGATAATCGCTAACCGGACGTATGCAAATCTGAGACTATAACGACCATAGCAAATCACATTCATTCCGACATAATGAAAGAGCAAGAAAAGAGCAAGCCCTACCGTACCATAAAAAACGGAAAAGGCATCAAGCGATTTCAATAATTTCAATAATTTCACCAAAAAACTTGGGGGTCTATGCCAAATCAACTGAGAGGCGGTTCTTTGATTGATTAGTCAATCGGAGAACCGTCCGCACAATTTCGGGGTTAGAAAGGGGTTGTTAGTCCGTACATCCTTCGGTGCTGCTCCGTTGGGAGTGCGTTTTTTTTGTTTTTTTCTTTAAGCCGTTAGCCTTTGGTTTTGGGATGGTGTGTTAAGATTTATTAGCCATTTAACTCAATTAACTCAATTAACTCAATTAATTTGGGGATACCCCCTTGTTTTTTTCCATAGGGGAATGGTTCTTTGATTTGCTTTGTCAATCAAAGAACCGTCCCACAATTATCGACAAAAAAGCCAATTGCCAACGTGAAATCTATACGTTGCAATATAATTAAAAAATTTTCTAAGTCATAAAAATAGGAACTCAGCAAAGTCTTTGGGGTCAATAGTGTGTGAGGATTGCTCCCCTCGTCAAGTTATCTTTGCAAATGCATTCAATGAAAACGTAAACTCACAAAACACTTGTAAACTGTAAACGTTTCCAGCAATTCAAACAAGACGTATATTTCTTGGTTTCTTACTTGATCAAAGTTCTCCACCTTGAAACTGCCTTAACGGACTTCGCTGATTTCCTAAGAGTATCATTCGTATGGTGAATGATACTCTTTCTTCGACAACAACTCAGAAAGGTCATGGGTTTTATCCCAATCAAAGAACCATCTTTTAGTTTTTGTCAATTCTTTATATTTCAGCCCATAAGCTGATTCTTTGCACCCGAATACTTTTACAATAATATCTTTTACTTCTTCCTTATCGACATAAGGACATACAATTGTATCAAAAAACAGCATCGCATTATCTGCATGCCACAGTGCGCAATCTTTAAGAAGTCGCCTGTTGATTTCTTCGACAATCATCTTTCTAATGTCTTCATATTGTGCATCTCTACCTATAATGTACAGCAATGTACATATTTGAAAATAATTAAGGTTTACATATTCTTCCGCTTCCCCTTTATCAATCACTAGTGTCCACGAAATTTTGTTAACATAGCATGTAACCGTCTATAGCATAAAAATATACAGAGGAAAATGCACTCTGTGGGCTTGAAAATGACTATCTTTGCGGACGAAACATTTTTTAATCTTTTGTTCGCATGTCATATCAAGGAAAATTCGTTTTCGCACAGTTGTGCGGTTTGCTGCCAAAGGCAAAATTCGACTGGTTGGTCAAGAAGTATCAGGGCAACAAATTTTTCAAATCTCTGCCGAGAATGTCGCCCTGCTCTACAAATACCGTTGGAGAGTCGAGCTGTTCTTCAAATTCCTCAAGCAGCATCTGCATGTCAAGGAGTTCTTCGGGACAACCGAGAATGCGGTCAGGATTCAGATTTACTCTGCCATTATAGCATACTGCCTTGTCGCCATTCTCGGGCATGAGCTAAGTCTGGACAAGGACATTTATGATGTGCTGAGGGGATTGGAACTGTCGATGTTCGACAAGTCTCCAGTCGTGGAATTGTTCAAGAAGAGTCGGTCTCTGACCCAATCGGAGGAAGCGATACAGCTGTCTCTGAAGTTCGACTGATTTCCCTCAATTGGCTTCACATTGAAAATGGAATAAAATATTCCTTAATAATTAATATGTTAAAATATTTTCGTGGACACTAGTGTTTATCAATATTGAATAAACTAACTAACTGGCTTCGCTGAAATGGACTTTTCATCATCCGGCTGAGAGCAAGCATCAAGTTCAAGACCTCCAGATTTATTTCATTATCTTTTCGATTTACTTCGAAAATGTCTAAGCATCGTTTCGTTTCCCGATAAATTTTGTTCTCAAGTTCTGGGAGGATAGTTTTGTCTGTGCATTTTTCAGCCCACTTATGTAACTGCTCTAAAATACGACACATTTTTATTGAGGCCGAAACATTCATATCCAGTGAAAAAACATAAAATGCCACTTCCGCATACATCAACAACAAACCGACATCTGCACCAATTGCTTGCTCACACTTTGCTTCTTTCTCAATCTGTGATATCAGCAATGATAGAAAATAACGATTCAAGTTCCCATATTTTTGACCGTACCTATGTGTAATTGAACGAAAATTGTTTACAAATAATTTGAATGTTTTTATCTCATTTTTTATGGGACGCTTATATTTTCCATTTTCATCTTTCTCCAAACACAAGTTAGAAATGCGTGTTATCAACTCATTTACCTGATATTTGGCATCTGATACAGTTGATACAAACGGGCGCTTGCAGAATTCATTCTTGCTATCGTTGACATAGAGTTTGTAAAATTGCAATTCGTCGTTATACACCTCAAGAATCTTATGCAAATCCTCTTCTTTGTTTGCATATATATAATGATCATCTACATATCGTCTAACCTCATAATCACGTCCGAGCCTAAAATTGTAAGGTGAATTTTTCAAACGATTCACGACATTGACATCAATCCTTTGCAGGATAATCTCAGCGAAGATACGTGAAATCTCAGGGCCAACAACAATACCGTTCGTTTCGTTGTAATTCATATGCCGCATCAGCTTATCGAATTCGTTCTCGAAAGTAGATTTATTTACTAGTTCCTTTGCCTGTTCTTTACCCTTTATAGCCCATGCTATAGTGTGTGTATAAATATGATAGAAACAACTGGCAATATCCATCTTCAACAGATTATTGTATTTTTGTTCAAGACGCAAATAATCTCCGCTCGAGAAGAATTTGTACATCATATCGTATTGCTTGTATATAAAATACGACCTGTAATGTTTTTCCAATCCATCGTTTATAATCTCAATGCGGTTCTGTTGGTTCTGCGGGTTAATGTCATCATTTTCATCCTTGAAAACACACTTGGCACGTTCAGTTATATATCGGATAGAAAACGGACTATTACAGCATAACGAAAGCATATAATAGTCATGCTTTTCATAAAAATCAACACAATGCAACTGAGTAAATGGATGTATCAAACTAAGTTTGCGGCTCTTGTCCCCACCATATTTCCGAACTGAATAATCAAACGGTATTGTCCAATTTTTTAATATTCTGCGAAAAGTTTCCCTGAACATTTTCTGCAGGCTTTCATCTTGCATATTATTGTAGAAGCCTTCGTTATCAAACATTAAAGGCAACTCATAAGGAAGAACTTCCGTAAGAAGCACCCTATATTTATTATTCAGATTTATTTCCCTACTCATAGCCAGCAATTTGTTATTTCTGCAAGGATTGCAGGTGTAAAATAATGATGAACTCTATTTTCAAAACCAAAGACAAAGGAAAATTTCGCCAATTCCCTTCTTTGCACATCTGTCATTACAGCATTTAATTTAACCCCTAACCTGCCACCTCGGCAGTGTAATAGACTTTGATAATACTTATCCATTTCATACAATGCCTCTTTATCTGTCAACATATTGTAGTTATAATATATCCCAACATTTATCGGCAACAAAGTGGAACGGTTGTACAACGTAAAGTTTCCAGTCAAAAACTTTATTCTTGCTTTTAGTAAGCCAAAATTACCATCTTTTGTAAAACGGACAAAACTTTTTGTAATACGGCTTTTTATGGTATTCATTTTTCTTTCGGCCATTGAAATGGCCACTCGTCTTGCGCTTTTCTGCACAAACGAATAACCCAGATAGGTCAGAATAGATTGAGTGTCTTCACTGCACCATTTGTAAGATTTTGTCTCATTCAACGACAAGTCCAATTTTCCTAACAAACCCGGCACCTTCTTCCAAACAGCATCTTGTGCGTTCTTACTACTACAGAACACAATAATATCATCGACAAATCTGGCATAGTAGAAAACACCTTCTATTCGACGAACCTCAAGATCGAAGTATTTCATATAAAGTTCAGACATTACGGAACTTATACTTAACCCACGTGGCAAACCAGAAGTTGGGGCAATGATAGGATGCAGAAATAGATTTTTAAGTAAGCCTATCGATTGATAGTTCAAACGTCCATCTTCTTGAAAGCGGTCAATAAGTTTTGAACGAATAATAGACTCATAAAAGTGCCTTACATCAATTCGTACCACCCATTTAGGTGTTTCTTCCTGAAGAAGGGTTTTCATTTGTTTTACAATCTGATTACGATTTGCTTGTTTTACTCCATAAATGCGTTTGATATTACTATACAGTTTTCTCAGCACAATATCTTGACACAAGTATTCCACTGAATTTTTCTGGCAGTCGTTAAGAAATAGGGTATCTAACGTTCTAATTTTGAACCGGAATGTCCCATTGTTTATTGTGTCACCAATGCATAGGTCCACATTCTGCACAAGGTCTTCTTTACTTTGACCGCTATTCCTGCGTTCACTTTGAGTCATGCAGGAATATAGATTTTGTGGAGAAAATGCTTGAGAATACATTAGGCAATGTTATTTGAATGCAAAGTTACAATTTATATTTTACATGACAAAATTTTTTGTGAGAAAAATGAAGAAAACTATTATACATCAAATCCACAACCAGTTAATCGAAGAGTTTGTTCCGCCTAATAGATGCCGATTTACGATGCAGGTTCACAATTTTCATTGTTAATCATGCAGTACTAACGCTGATAACTCCCCATTACGCCTCAATTAGACTTGAGACAATATGCTTTCTATCTGTATATAATGGCTTTATTCGATTAGTCTTGAATATCTGACTATATGCAGTTTGTTAGTGTAAAATATTATATATTCAATTCACATAAGTTGCTTATTTTCTGATAGAACAAACATAAGAACAAATAGTTCAATAAAAAGACTAACTTGTGAAAAAGTTAGTCTTTTTGTTATATGTAACATAAACCACTTCTGTTAATTTTTCACATTGGTTTTATCATACTTTCGATGAAGGCAATTTCGTCTGCTGTCAAGTTGTATTTTTTATATAGTTGCTGTTCTATTTCGGCAACTGGCTTACTCCAATTTATGTCTGATTTGTCGGTGAAGTCTTGTATAGGAACAAATTGGTATACATCGCGAGCAGCGTCTTGAGTTTTCTTTTTTACAAAAACTAAATATCTAAAAAATTTTGTTTTGATATAAAGCAAGGCATTATTGCATTCTTCATCTGAATCAAATCCATTTTGCGGTCTTATAACAATATATGTGTCTGTACAAACACTATTTTTCTCACCAAAAAATGGCACTCCAATAATCTGATGAGGAAAATTTTCACCTGCTCCATATGCTTTCGATATATAAATTTTTCTGTAATTTATAGCTTCGTGATTTTTGGGAATATCTTTTAATGATACCCAACCATATCCAGATGATAATAATTGTTTATTCAAATAGCATTTGATATTGTGTTCATTGTCTTTGTGTTCTACATAACCACGCCAACTTGTGCTCAAAATAGTACCTTGATCAAATTGGTGTCTTGGACAAACATAAGAAGAAAAAGATTTAATCAAATGATAATCTGCACCTTCTACGTTAGCCACTTTTGTTAAAATAAAATCTGCTTTTTCATCTCTGATTGCCATTCCCCACTTACCTAAATCACTGTTTTTTTCTACAATAGTATTGCTATGATTAATAATATAACGACAATTGCCATTATGGGAATGATCAAATAAGAAATAACAAACTCCGCCTTTAATATCGACATTTGGAAAACAATTATTAGCATCTAAGAAGTCAATAATACATACGAAATGATTGCTTTTTAAAATACTTTCTGCCCATTCTTCTGACAACCCCCTGCCTTGTTTAGTCATCCATCGAGAAGGTGTTATCATTGATACTAATGCTCCATTAAGTTTACAAGCAACATCAATAAACATAGGATATATAGCGGTTGAAGAAGAACACTCTCCTTTGTCCATTGTCTGATATGGTGGATTGCCGACAACGGCATCAAATTTCAACATATTCAATTCTGTTTTGTAATTCCAAAAATTTGGACGAGTTATTTTCTTTATTAAGTTCTCTTTGTTGTTCTGCACTTGGTTGAGCAGGTCGTCAAAGGCATGCAGATTTGCCTTGCCTTCCCTGAAACCGAGGAGCGTCCTTCGGGTGATGCTTTTTGCCATCTGTGTCTTGCAGATGACAAAGATGTTTTCGCGTATCACCTCGTCCCACAACTGCTGTTGCTGCTCGATTTCCTCAATCTCAAAAAGGGAATTTTTGACCTTGGCTCTGTAGATGGAATATGCCACATAGAGAGGGTAGAGCCCTGATTTTGAATTTATCTCCAATACCTTAGCATCTGGATGGAAGACCCTTTCTGTGACATCATCGTGAAGCACCAACCTCGGTTCTTCTATCTGTTCAGTATATTCTTTGTTGTAGAAACAGTAGCCACCCAAGCAGTCGGCAATGTGCATGTTAACAACTCGCCAAGGGGTCAGCACTGTCTCTTTGTCGGGGTTTCGGAAGTTGGCAAAAATCGCTGCAATCTGCGATATGCGTTGCTCTATCGACATACGGTCTGTCGCTTCTGCCAAGGCTCGTATGCGCTTTCCTGCGGCAAGGAATATGTCAGGGTCATAGTATTTGCGGATGTTCCTGAAAATCTCCTTGTCAACACCTTTAGGCATGAACTCTGTCCACGAAAGGTTATCTATCAAATCAGTGAAATTCTCAAGCGTCACCTCCTTGATATTGCCAGTAAGCTCTGCCCCATAGATTAACAGCGGCATACGTATTGAAATTCCACGAAGAATGCTTATGGCATTGTTGCGTTGCTCCTTTGCCTTTTTCAGTGCCTCTAATTTCTCCTTTTCCTCTTCTGTCAGAGGTTCACGCTGGCGTTTCTTTTTCTCTATCTTCTCTATCTCTTCCCTCTGCTCGTTGGTCAGTCCCTGATTGTTGATGTCAATGTCGGAACTTTTTGCCATTGCCTTTGTTGCCCCAATTATCTTTTTCAGCTTTGCAAACTCCTCCAATGCAATATCATCCAATTTCAGCAACTCTTCATTGTAAAGTGCCTTATCCTCAAAACCGGAAGAGACAACACGCTCAACATATATTTTTTTCAGTTGCTCAAACAGACGGTCTGCCGTTATCTTGTTCCTCATCTGAGTTCCTTCGCATGAGATTACAGGACAGAAGTTGAGGAAATCGCCCAATGTCTTGCGGTCATTGTCTGTTGTTTTTCCTGCTCTTGCCTGCACTTTGGCAGTCTCGGCAATTACTTTCAATGTGCGGTCTGGTGCAAAGTCGAAGACATAGCAGTTTTTCTTGACTTGTCCGTCAATCGTGGCAGGAGTCTGCACACGGAAAATCGTCTGCATATAGGCAGATGCGGAAGTGTTGAACGTGCCTGAGAGCATCATTACGGCAGTCCATTCAGGGACGCTTACGCCTGTGGTCAGTTTTCCGCAGGACAGTGTTATTGTATGATCGTGCTTTTTGATTGCTTCTTTAACCATTTCAAGTGCGTCACCACGTTCAGCGTCCTCATCACCATCACCTGCAACGTTCACGATTTCAAATTTGCCAAAGGCTGTGTGTTGCTTAAGCATCTGCGACAATGCTTTTGCCGCACGCACACCTGGCACACGCCAGAGTGTATGGCGGAAATTCTCCCTGAACTCTTCGTTTGAATATGGGAACATGCTCTCTTTGTCTTTCTTGACAAGCAAATCGAGGAACGAGCGTACATCTTTCTCGTGGACAAAACGCCCATGGTCGTTTGTGCGGAAAAACTCCGTGAAGTTGAAAGCGACATCCATATCCATGTAATGCCCCATAAGACTACCTAAATCAAAGGTGTAGATGTTCATTGCAGGTAAGCCGGCGTATGGGTTTGAATCACCGAAATACTTGTCGTCCCATTCTGCCTTCGCCTTTTGCTCCATCACATAATCCCATGTGAAAATCTCATCTTCGTTGAAGTCATCAAAAAGATTGAATGGCGTTCCTGACAATTGCAGGACTTTTGTGTCTTTCTTAATAAGTGCTTCCAACACGTTTTTGCCTAACAGTGTCTGTGTGCCTTCGTGTGCCTCATCTACTATGACGCAATCCCAATTGATACTGAATACTTTGTGGTTCTTGTCAAACTTTCCGCCCACCTGTTCCGACCCTCGCAAATCCTGAATTGAGGCAAAGTAGATGTAATTCACTCTACCAAGCGCACAGGCATTTTCCATATATTTGAAGTCACCGCCCTTTCCCTTTGAGCCATACTGATAATTGTGTGTGTCGTAAAATATCTTCTTGAAATCGTCAAACCAGCCTTCGTCAACCACAGGACGGTGTGTCAGTATAATAGTGCGCTTGAAATTCATCTGCCTTACCACCTGCAATGCGCAGAGTGTCTTGCCGAAACGCATCTTGGCATTCCAGAGCATCTGATTGGATTTCTGGAATTTCTTTACTGTTTTGTCTATCGCATTTTGCTGTTCCGGGCGGAAGACGATAGGCGATTGTCCAAGAGTGATTTCGTGAGGGAGTAGGGAAGTGCGTCTCTCCTTTGCCGCTGCAATGGCTCGTTTGGCAGTTTCCAAATCACACTCGAACCACTCACTGCCCATATTGTCAGTGAAATCCGAACGTTTTATGCCTGAACGCAATAATACCTGGTGCACTTCCTTGTCGTCGATGCAGAAGACCTCCTTGTTCTTGTGTGCAATGGAAATCTCCGTATAAAGTAGTTCAAATGCCACTCCTGCCGTCTTCGTGTACTGTCTTATCCGTGCCTTTGCCGCCTCGTTCAGCGTACGGCTGTTTGGTGCCGCATCAAGCGGAGTGTCGTCCGAGATAGTGGTCTTGCCTATCTTCAGGCTGCCACTGTGCAGAATGTCGTTTATGCGGAACACATAAATCAACTCCGGGCGGAATGAATTATACGCTTTTCCCATATTATTGGTTTATTATTTTTCTGAATTCGTATTCTTTATGGTTGGCTTCGCCGTTCTTCTGCCATTCGGCTACCTTGGCGAAAATCTTATGTTTTTGTATTGGAGAATCCATCATCACTTTTTCTGAAGTTTCAAACAGATTTTGCGGACTGCACTCGCCTATTTCTCCACTGCGTGGCAAGGTGAATGTTATTCCGTCCATCTGGAATATGTTCCAGGAGATGATGTATGCAAAGGTGCGGATTGTGTTGGCACGCAACTGCTTTTGATTATGCCTTTTGGCAAATTCCGAATGATAGTCTTTGATTGTATATAACAGCGATTCACGGGCTAATAACAGGTTGTCACCCTGCCACTCAAAGCCATAAATGGACTTCACGGCACATTTTGCCCAATATATCCATTTTGCGTTGGTCGTGACATTCTCGCTAATCACCCTAAGTTTACGGTCAAGCAGACCTATGCGCATTCTCAGCTCTTCGATAGGTTCGCCTGTAGTTGTGTCGTATCTGCTGACAAGATATGGGGCTTCGCCGCACGCTATCTCAAGCCGTTTGTCCCATACATAATCCTGCCATGTCTTGCCTTTGGGGAAAATGATAGGCTTATCAATAGGTGTCCAAGTATGGTCGTCGTTCTCATGGTTAAAAACATCTTTGCGCCCAAACCAAGCCTCGTCTATCAGGTTGTTCTGGGCATTGCATACCCACGAAGGGGTGAAGACCTCGGCTTTCTCTTTTGTCCTGCGTTCCTGTTCCTCCTTGCTTTTGTCGGCACGTGGACGAACGAGTTTTCTGTAGTCGCCTGTTATTGAGTCAATGGTTATCTCATCGAAGAAACCAAAGCCCTCTTTCACGTAATTGTCTGTCGCCCAATAGATATGATGATGACCGTCAGGATTAAACTCGCTCGCAAGTTCTCTTGACTTTTCACGAGAATGATCCCAAAGCAGTCTTTCTAAGACATTAGGGTCTTTGTCGAGAATGTCCTGCTCAATAATGTCTATGCTGGTGTGTGCCATGAACCCATAAAAACAATTCAAGCCAACTCGGTTGACTAAAGCAATTTGCTATCAATCAACCGAATTGGCTTGTATATGGGTGTGTGAGGCAAGACTATTGCCCTGCAAAAAGAAAAGGATTGCGGGCAATCATCTTACGGTCTTCCTGAGGCCAAGCGTCAGAATTCTGAACCTCCGTTACACTATAAGAAAATGCCAACAATCCAATAACAGATTGTAGGCATCGACTTATCTTTATAGTGTAACGATTGGCAGATTCTCAACACATAGCCCCTGGCTATATACTGAAGAGCCAACCATCATTGATGTGGTGTTTATTCAGATGAGAAAGTTTCTGACGCTTGTTCTCTGGAAGACCACAATGATAGTCAATGCTATTTTTATGTAATGTATTTTGTGAACCAACGGTTTAACGTAAATAGAGAGAACCGTTAGTTTCACTTTGCAAAGTTACAAAAATAATACGATATGGCAAAAGGAATTGAAGTTTTTTTTGAGGCCGATTTTGTTGCAAGTCCCAAAATAAATAACTACCTTTGCAATATGAAAGGAATGGTTTTATACAGAGGCGCAAATAGTGAAAAAGTACTGAGAGTCGCAGGGCGGATTATGCCTTACAAGAAGGGGATGAAAGGTTTCATTATCAGTAGTTTCAGCGGTGTGAAGTTAATTGTATTGGACGAGCGTGAGGATCAAAAAAACGTTTGGCTTGCCAATAAGACTAACGATGGTAACAGCACGAAAGAGAGTTACGAAAAGACTTTCCACACCTTCCACGAACGGCTGACGGACGGCACGTTTGACAAAATTGTCCTTTCACGGCGCAAATGGTTCGATGGGGAGATTGACATCTTGGCGAGTTTCAACAAAGCGTGCGATTTATACAAAGACCAGACGGTTGCCCTCATATCATCAGAGATGACGGGCACATGGCTTGTGGCGACACCGGAATTGCTGTTGAGTATGGAGGAAAAGGATGGCAGTACTATGGCACTTGCAGGTACTATGAGAGAGGGGGAAGGTGGGTGGTCGGACAAAAATCGCGCCGAACAACGCATTGTGGCAGACTACATTGGCGACACACTGCGCAAATGTTGCGAGGCTGTTGTTGAGGAGCGTCCACGGACAGTGAAGGCAGGGAAACTGTTGCACTTGCGTAGCGACTTTAGGTTTATCAGCCAACGACACTGGACAAACATCGTCGGACGGTTGCACCCTACTCCTGCCATCTGTGGAATGCCGACAAAAAAAGCCTTTGCGTTCATCAATGAGAATGAGGGTTATGACCGTGAGTTCTACAGCGGTTTCTTTGGTCTGGCGACTGATGATGAATGTCATCTATACGTCACCTTGCGCTGCGCACAAATAGCGCAAAAAGGATATTGGCTTTACGCAGGGGGAGGACTGATGGCTGAAAGTAATGCGGAGAGTGAGTGGAACGAAACTGAAAACAAAATGGAGACAATCAGGCAATGTTTAGTGACAAAACAAGTTTAGCAATATTGACCGCCCTGTTGAGGAGTCACGGTGTAAACCATGCTGTCGTATGTCCTGGCAGTCGTAATGCAGCGTTGGTCAACAACCTTACGGCGTGCCAAGGAATAGAATGCCACGCTGCTACGGACGAGCGTTCGGCGGCATTTGAGGCTATGGGGATTTCGCTTGCCTCTGGCAATCCTGCGGTTGTTTGTGTGACCTCTGGCAGTGCGCTGCTGAATACACTTCCGGCAGTGGCGGAGGCTTGGCATCAGCATGTGCCATTGGTGGTGATTTCTGCCGACAGACCAGCGGCATGGATTGACCAACTGGACGGACAGACGCTTGAGCAGCCAGGGGCTATTGACAGATGGTGTTGTTCTTCCGTCAACCTGCCTGAAGTGAGGGACGACATGGAAAGATGGAATTGTAATTTTCTGACAAACAAGGCTCTGTTGTTGGCAAAACATCTGAATAGGCCTGTACACATAAATGTCCCTCTGAGTGAACCTTTATACAATTTCACGGAGAAAAAACTGCCCGAGGAGAGGGTAATCAGGGAAAGGACGGTTGATGAACTGGCCGAAAGCGTCAAGCGACACGCAAGGGTGATGGTTGTTACAGGACAGAACCGCAACTTGCCATCTTTGGCAAATCTCGGCTTTGGTTACGCTGTGGTGTCTGAACCTCTGGCTTGGTGCGGAACTTGGGCGGATTGTGATTCGCTGATTGGTGAGATTGAGGAGCCTGATATGGTTATTTACCTTGGTGGCACGATTGTCAGCAAGAGGGTGAAGGAGTTTCTTAGGAAAACACGTAATGCCGAGCAGTGGTATATTTCTACGGACGGTGAGTTTGCCGACACGTTTATGAATTTGGCTAACGTGGTCTTTGTTAGTGATATAAGCTGTGTGGTTGAGCGTCTTGCCAACTCTGCGACGGCTAACCAATACGCCGAAAGATGGAACGAACTTAGGAAGCATGTGGTTGAGTGTACGTCTGATGAAGAGACGGTGGTAAGCAGGTTGGAGAGTCTCGTCAAGGGCTTGGATTGTAACCTCTGTTACGCCAACAGTATGTCGGTGAGATACGCATGTCGCCACGCACGGCACAACATATTCTGTAACCGAGGGGTTAATGGTATAGAAGGCTCTTTGTCAACGGCTTTGGGTATCGCACGAGGGGATGGTAAGATGTGCCTTTGCGTGATTGGCGACCTTTCTTTTTTCTACGACTGCAATGCCTTGTGGCGGAATGATTTGCCAAAAAACCTACGGATTTTGGTGTTGAATAACGGTGGCGGAAAGATTTTCGAGAGGTTCACGGCTTTGCAGGGAAATGAGGCAAGGCGTTTTGTGGCAGGAAGTCATGGGGCGACGTGCGAAGGAATATGCGAGACTCACAATGTCGGCTATCGTTTGGTGGACTCTTTGGCGGCATTGGACAATGCTTTGGCGTGGCTGTTGTCTGACGGCAATGTGAAATTATTGGAATATAAAAACAAGCAAATATGAGGATTTGGAAAAAGATTGAAGGTTTCGACTTTAAGGAGATACTCTTTGAGGAGTATAACAAAATCGCTAAGATTACTATCAACAGACCTGAATGCAGGAACGCCTTCACGCCGCTGACCACTCTTGAGATGAGTCGTGCGTTCGCTTATTGTCGTGAGTGTCAAGGCATAAGAGTTGTGATACTGACAGGTGCGGGCGACATGGCATTCTGCGCAGGGGGTGATATGCACGTCAAGGGACGTGGCGGTTATATTGACAGCGAAGGTGTGCCAAGACTGAGCGTGCTTGATGTTCAGATGCAGATAAGGCGTCTGCCAAAACCAGTTATCGCAATGGTGAATGGTTATGCAATAGGCGGAGGGCATGTGTTGCACGTTGTATGTGATTTGACGATAGCGTCGGAGAATGCACGTTTCGGGCAGACGGGACCTAAGGTAGGGTCGTTTGACGCAGGTTTTGGGGCTTCGTATTTGGCAAGAATGGTGGGGCAGAAACGCGCGAGGGAGATTTGGTTCCTGTGCAGGCAATACACTGCGCAAGAGGCATACGAGATGGGGATGGTGAACAAAGTCGTGCCTTTTGACAAACTGGAGGACACTTGCGTGGAGTGGGCTGAGACAATGATGGAGCGTTCGCCTTTGGCTCTGCGTATGATAAAGGCAGGGTTGAATGCTGAGCTTGATGGGCAGGCTGGTATTCAGCAACTTGCAGGTGACGCAACAATGTTGTATTACACTATGGACGAGGCTCAGGAGGGGGGCAAGGCGTTCCTTGAGAAACGTAAACCGGACTTTGACAAATACCCAATACTGCCGTGAAAATCAGCATAGAGAGCAGGGTGTTCAGGTTCAAACAGCCGGCAGGAACATCACGAGGCGTTTACACGACAAGGCTTAGCCACTTTGTAACCATTGAAAAAGATGGTGTTAAGGGGGTGGGGGAGTGCGCTACGCTGCCTGATTTGTCGTGTGACGCTATAGAGAACTACGAGGAGGTGCTGAGGGGGTTCTGCAAAAAAGTTGAGGAGAGAGGCGAAATTCCATACGAAGAGTTACGTCCCTATCCGTCAATGCTTTTCGGACTTGAGACAGCCATGGCGCAAATTGCGGCAGGAGGAAGCACGGCTTTGTTTGACACGCCTTTCAGCCGCGGGGAGGAGGGGATAAAGATTAACGGCCTTGTGTGGATGGGGAGTTACGAGGAGATGATGAAGAGGATGGAGGAGAAACTGGAGGCTGGTTTTAAGTGCATAAAGATTAAGATAGGTGCGATAGATTTCGAGAAAGAGTTGTCGCTAATTCGTAGTATAAGAGAGAGATGGAATGCAAGGGAGGTGGAGCTGAGGACTGACGCAAACGGGGCTTTCAACGTGGGAAATGTTATGGCGAGACTTGACGCACTGGCTAAGTTTGACATTCACTCGATTGAACAACCGATAAAGGCAGGGGCATGGGACCTGATGGGGGATATTTGCCAGAGGTCGCCAATACCCGTTGCCTTGGACGAGGAGTTGATAGGGGTGAATGAGCCTTGGCGCAAACAGGAGATGCTGGAGAGGGCGAGACCACATTATATAATAATAAAGCCGTCGCTGCACGGAGGTATGCGAGGGGCGGACGAGTGGATTGAGACGGCGATGGAGATGGGGATTGGGTCGTGGGTGACAAGCGCGTTGGAGAGTAACGTGGGGTTGAATGCCATTGCTCAATATACGGCAAGAAAGTACGGTCCTAATGTGGTGATGCACCAGGGATTAGGGACGGGAATGCTGTTCGAGGATAATGTTGATATGCCTCTGAGGATTGAGGGGGAGAGGCTGTGGTATGGATAGAACTCGCTTTTTTGAGGCGATTAGTTCGGGGGGACGTGGGTGTCAGGAAGGTAGAGGGGTGGCTGACCGTCAAAGGCAAGTCGGCATGTGAGGAGATTGAGACGTATGAAGAAGGTGAGGGCCTCGTCGGTGAAACGGGGCTTTGTTTTTTGCGTTATGGCAAGGTGCGGACGACCGGAGGAGATGGTTTTGAGGGCATGAACGTAAGATGCGAGAATGAAGTAACGCACTGAGACGTAAGGGCGTAGGTGTTGCGGGTCGTTGTGTTTGTTGTAGTTTTCGGGGTGTCGGGCGAAGTCTGGGTTGAGGCTGAGGGCGAGGCGGTTGTGCTCGTGCATTCTTTGTTCCCATTCTTTGCGTTTGAAGGGGAGTTTAAGGTCGAGGGAGGTGTAGAGTGTGGCGGTTTTGAAGATTTGGCGTGTGCGGAGGGTTCCGAGGGTTGGCGGTTTGGTGTTGGGGTTCCAGAGGAGGTATGCGTAGATTTTCCCGTTTATGGTGCGGTAATAGACGTCACTTTGGCGGCTGAGTTTTCCTGAGATGTAGGAGATTGGCTTATTGTCGAAGGTGTAGTCACGCATTTTGTTCGGATTTTGGGGGTAAATGATTGATAATCATATTTACTGTCCGTATGTAGTCGGTAGTGCAAAGGTAAGGAGTTTTTTTGATATAGGCAAGGGTTTGGGGAGATTTTTTTTCAGGAAAATTATTTTGTCAGGTGGGAAAAATGTCGTATCTTTGCAAGATGATTGAGATGAGTCTCAGTAAGGGAGGAATATAACTCGTGCAAGAGATAAGCGGAATGGCTTTTTCGGGGACTCAAAAGCCACACAAAATGTGTCTTGATATTGCAATGTCACCCAGGGCTTACGCCACTGGGCTATAATATGTCGCCCTTTCAGGGCTTGATTACCAATAAATTACAGGGTGGTTATGTAGAAGATATGAAGACAAGGAACTTTCAGAAGGATGGTTATAAATTGTAACCATCCTTTCCATTAAAAATATATTTCACAGCTATAAAACATTATGATGACTGCAGAAGAGTTTTTGGAAGAATGGTTTGACGAGGGGACGATGGTCAGGGTGAAGACCAGCGGGTCAACGGGCGCGCCTAAGGAGATGTGGGTGGAGAAGGAGAGGATGAGGGCAAGCGCAAGGATGACGTGCGAGTTTCTGGGGTTGAGGCGTGGGGATTGCGCGCTGCTGTGTATGCCGGTGGATTATATTGCGGGGAAGATGATGGTGGTGAGGGCTGTGGAGAGGGGAATGAGGCTGTTTTCGGTTGTGCCGTCGGGTCATCCGCTGAGTGGTGAGTCGTTGGGAAAGGGGTCGTGGATTGTGGGTGAAGATGGCGGGAAGGGGTTTGATTTTGTGGCGATGGTGCCTTTGCAGGTTTATAATACGTTGCAGGTGGAGGAGGAGAGGGAGAGGTTGAGGAGTGTCAGGCATTTGCTGATAGGTGGCGGGGCGATTGATGAGAGGATGGAGAAGGCGTTGAGGGATTTTCCGTGCGAGGTGTGGAGCAGTTACGGGATGACGGAGACGCTTTCGCACATCGCTATGCGAAAAATAAGTGGGTCAGGGGCGAGTTTGTGGTATAAAACATTGCCTGGAGTGAGCATAAATACGACGGAAGAGGGGTGTTTGGTGATAGACGCACCGGCAATTTGCAGCGAAAAATTGACGACAAATGACATTGTTGAGATGAAAAATGACGTGTTCAGGGTGCTTGGTCGTCGTGATAATGTGATTTGTTCGGGCGGAATCAAGATTCAGGCGGAGGAGGTTGAGGCGGTTTTGAGACCGTTTATAGAGTGTGATTTTGCCATCAGCAAACGGAAAAACGAGAGGTTCGGTGAGGTGGTGGTGTTGGTCGGCGAGGATGAAGACATGGAGAGAATGAGAGGGACGTGCGAGAAGATTCTGCCGAAGAAGTGGCAACCCAAGGAGTATGTTGCCGTGAGGGAAATCCCTAAGACAGAGACTGGTAAGGTGGCGAGGAAGGCGCTTGAGGAGATGATAAAATGATATGGTGGGGGAATAAAAAAGCAGGATTTCGTTTGAAGAAACCCTGCTAAAGATGAGAGTGGTAGTGCGTCCGGGAGTCGAACCCGAGTTTTCGGCGTGAGAGGCCGACGTCCTAGGCCACTAGACGAATGCACCATTGTTATGGCAACGACAGTAACCCTCTCAATTGCGAGTGCAAAGGTACGACATTTTTTTGATATGACCAAACGAAAACGGAATTTTTTTCATAAAAAATTTTTTCTCTAAAACTCATTGCCATCTGAAAAAAAAGTCGTACCTTTGCACTTTGATTTATAACACATATAAAACCCCATAGACGGGAGGGCATAACTATAGCAAAACAAGGACCTAACAAACAGGAGGACAAGCATCGAATTAATAATCAGATTCGGGGAGTCCGCGAAGTTCGAGTAGTAGGTGACAACGTCGAAAACGGTGTCTATTCTATCGAGCGCGCAATGAGAATGGCAGACGACATGGGGTTGGACCTCGTGGAAATCTCGCCTAACGCCAATCCACCAGTATGCAAGATTGTGGATTACCAGAAGTTCCTTTATCAGCTGAAGAAGCGTGAGAAGGAGCTGAAGGCTAAGGCTGTCAAGATTGAAGTTAAGGAGATTAGGTTCGGGCCACAGACTGACGAACATGACTATAACTTCAAGTTGCGCCATGCCGAGGAGTTCATCAAGGATGGCAACAAGGTTAAGGCGTATGTGTTCTTCAAAGGGCGTTCTATTCTTTTCAAGGAACAGGGCGAGGTGCTTTTGTTGCGATTGGCAAATGACTTGGAGGAGATTGCGAAAGTCGATTCACTGCCTACCTTGGAGGGAAAGAGGATGATTATAATGCTCTCGCCAAAGCCTAACAAGAAATAAATACACATTATATTATAAATAAAAAACAAAATGAGAAAGAACAAGACTAATTCCGGTGCCAAAAAAAGATTCGCTCTTACCGGAACAGGGAAAATCAAGCACAAACACGCTTTCAAGAGCCACATTCTGACAAAGAAGAGCTTGAAACGCAAACGTAACCTTACACATTCAACCACTCTTGAGTGCGTTGATGCGAAGGAAGTTAAATCTTTACTCTGCATGCGTTAAGCGCTTAGGTGCAGTTTTTTCCTTTTTTAGTATTAACCGAATGGTCAGCAATATAAAAGATTCTATTGGGACGCTGACATTCAAAAAAATCATTTAACTATGCCAAGATCAGTAAATCACGTAGCATCACGTGCAAAACGCAAAAGAATCCTGAAACTCACCCGCGGCTATTTTGGTGCCCGCAAGAACGTGTGGACCGTCGCTAAGAACACATGGGAGAAAGGTCTCCAGTACGCTTACCGCGACAGGAAGAACAAGAAACGTAATTTCCGCGCATTGTGGATACAGCGTATCAACGCTGCGGCTCGTCTTGAGGGTATGTCTTACTCTCAGTTGATGGGTGCTCTCCACAAAGCTGGCATCACCATGAACCGCAAAGTCCTTGCCGACCTCGCTATGAACCATCAGGAGGCTTTCAAGGCTATCGTTGAGAAGGCTAAGAATTAATTGTTTATAGCCACGAGAGAACGTCCGTTCTTCAATGTGAAGAATGGACGTTTTTTTATGCCTAAAAATTTTTTTATTCAAGAAATTTTTAGTAACTTTGCAGCCGAATTTATGCTTAGCAAATACTATTGACAGATAAGATATGAATGTAACACGCAAAGTCATCACAATGGGTGATGGCACCGAGATTATTCTCGAAACAGGCAAGTTGGCAAAACAGGCGGATGGTGCTGTTATGCTGACAGTTGGCAAAACCATGCTGCTCGCCACAGTGTGCAGCGCACAGGATGCCGTACCAGGGACGGACTTTATGCCGCTCTCTGTTGATTATAAGGAGAAATTCGCTTCTGGTGGTCGTTTTCCTGGAGGTTTTACTCGCCGCGAGGGTCGCTCGTCCGACTATGAAATCCTGATTTCGCGCCTTGTGGACCGTGCTTTGAGACCACTTTTCCCAGACAACTACCATGCTGAGACCTTCGTTAACGTGACTCTATACTCGGCAGACGGCGTTGATATGCCAGATTCCTACGCTGGACTTGCTGCGTCTGCGGCTCTTTCAGTTTCTGACGTTCCTTTCAACGGTCCAATCTCCGAAGTCCGCGTGGCACGCATTGACGGGCAGTATAAAGTTAACCCAACATTCGCTGAGTTGGAGCGTGCGGATATGGACATTATGGTGGCCGCAACGTTGGACAACATCATGATGGTTGAGGGTGAGATGAAAGAGGTGTCGGAGGATGACCTGCTGAACGCAATGAAGGTTGCCCACGAGGCAATCAAGGGTCATTGCCAGGCGCAGTTGGAGTTTATGAAGGAGGCTGGCAAGGCTAAACGTGAATATGACCATGAGGTTAACGACGAGGATTTGCGCAAGGATGTTCGCGAGAAATGCTACGACAAGGCATACGCCGTGGCTGCGTCTTGCAATAACGACAAGCACTCTCGTGCCGCTAATTTCCAGGCGGTTGTCGATGAATACAAAGCCCAGTTCACTGAAGAGGAGCTTGAGGAGAAGGGTGCTATGATTGACCGCTATTATCATGACGTTGAGCGAGACGCAATGCGTCGTTCGGTTTTGGACGAAGGCAAACGCCTTGACGGACGTAAGACTACCGAGATTCGCCCTATCTGGTGCGAGGCTGGTTATCTTCCTGGTCCTCACGGTTCTGCTATTTTCACGCGTGGTGAGACTCAGTCGCTTTCTACCGTTACCCTTGGCACTAAACTTGACGAGAAACTTGTTGACGAGGCGTTGATACAAGGTCATGATAGGTTTTTGTTGCACTACAACTTCCCTCCATTCTCTACTGGCGAGGCGAAGGCTTCACGCGGCATTGGCCGTCGTGAGATTGGTCACGGAAACTTGGCTTGCCGTGCGCTGAAGACCATGATTCCAGAGGATTACCCTTATACCGTGCGCGTCGTTTCTGATATTCTTGAGTCTAACGGTTCATCGTCCATGGCTACAGTATGTGCTGGCTGTCTTGCGCTTATGGACGCTGGTGTGCCTATCAAGAAACCAGTTTCCGGTATCGCTATGGGTCTTATCTCTGAGAACCATGGTACCAATTACGCCGTCCTTTCTGATATTCTCGGTGACGAGGATCACCTTGGCGATATGGACTTCAAGGTTACGGGTACTCGCGACGGTATAACCGCAACACAGATGGATATCAAAGTTGACGGACTGAGTTACGAGATTCTTGAGAATGCCTTGAAGCAGGCTCACGAGGGACGTATGTTCATCCTCGACAAGATTCAGGCTGAACTCCCTGCACCACGTCCAGACCTCAAACCACATGCACCACGCTTAGAGGCTATCGACATTCCTAAGGACTTTATCGGCGCAGTGATAGGCCCTGGTGGAAAGATTATCCAAGGTATTCAGGCTGAGACAGGTACTGTCGTGACGATAGAGGAAGAAGGCGAAGTCGGTCATGTGCAGATTGCGGCTGCAAACAAAGACTCCATCGAAAAAGCCATGAATATGATAAAAGCCATCGTGGCAGTTCCTGAGGTTGGCAAAGTGTATGAGTCGATAGTCAAGTCTATAATGCCTTACGGATGTTTTGTTGAGTTCATGCCAGGGAAAGAAGGCTTGTTGCATATCTCTGAAATCGACTGGAAACGCTACGAGACTATGGAGGAGACAGGCATCAAGGAGAATGACAAGATTAACGTCAAACTGCTTGAGATTGACGAGAGAAGCGGTAAGTTCAAGTTGTCTGCACGTATCCTGAAGGAGAAACCAGAGGGTTATGTAGAACCAGAGCGCAAGCCAAGACCTGAGCGCGGTGAACGCCGTGACGACCGCCGTAGGGTTGAGCGTCGCGATGACCGCAGGGGAGGCGAGCGTCGTCCACGTCCCGAACGTCCTATTCGCCAAGACAGTCGCTTTGTCAACGACATCAACGACAGACCAATAGAGCCAGAACGTCCAAGGGAGATTAACCCTAACGACGTATTCGAGTTCTAAACAATAAAGGCGGGTCTTACGAAACGTTCGTAGGACTCACCTTTGATTTGCGCCTATAGTTTAATGGATAGAATGAGAGATTCCGGTTCTCTTGGTTACGGTTCGATTCCGTATGGGCGTACAAAAAAAAGAGGTGAATCTCTTTACGAAATTCACCTCGGTTGTTTGAAACCATGCCGCAAGCGGCAGGATTCTTAAGCTTGTTTGATAGCTTCGGCTGGGCAAACAGATGCGCAAGTACCGCAGTCCACGCACTTTTCTGGGTCGATGTGATAGATATCGCCCTCAGAAATTGCCTCGTTAGGGCACTCGCCAGCGCAAGTACCGCAAGCCATACAATCTTCAGAAATTACGTAAGCCATTGTGTTTAGAATTTAAATTAGTACTAATTTGGTTTTGCGGTGCAAAGGTACAAAAAAAATCTGACTTAACGGTGCAAAAACCAATAAATATTTTTACTTTTCATAATGCAATAAACCATAGCATTTAGCGTTATTTTTATAGTGAAAAAACTCGCAGCCATATTAGTTCTCATCTCTGTTTTCGGTCATGCCGTGGCGCAGAATCTTCCCAACGTTGAGTACAAACGCTTCCATTTCGGTTTCAGTTTGGGGTTGGACGTACTTGATTTCGGCATTAAAAATTCCATGGTTATCGCTCCTGACGGCAAGACGTACCAAGCGGAGGTCTCAAGGCTCCAACCTGGCTTCAACGTAGGACTGATAGGTGACGTAAGGCTTTGCAATTACCTTAACCTTCGTCTATGTCCGACATTCTATATTGCGGACAGGACTTTGACCTTTATGAACGACAGGGATGACATGCTTTATGAGGCGGACATACGCTCGACGTTGATAACGGTGCCTCTGCTGCTTAAGTACAGTGCTGTGCGTATCAAGAATTATGGCATTTATGTGTTGGCTGGGGCAGGGGTGCTGTTCGACTTCTCGCATGAGCAGGAACACCCTATCTTGTTGGAATATTTTGATTATTTTGTGGAGTTTGGTGTGGGATGTACTTTTTACACTAAATACTTCAGATTGTCGCCTGAAATCAAATTCGCTCTTGGTTTCAACAACATTCACATGAACTGGTCAAGGCGCGAGGAGAAGATTAACGGTGGATATCTTGACCCGGAATGGAAACCTTACAATGATGCTTTGAGTAAGCTAACGTCACGTCTTTTCACTTTCTCACTGAACTTTGAGTAGTTCACTTCGTCTCTTTGCCTACGTAGATGTCGTTTACCCAATATCCCTTGCGGCTCATGCCGTTTTTATAATAGTAAGTGCCTAAGCCGTTGTAACTGTCGTTCTGCCAATTTCCCTCATACCTTTCGCCGAAAGACCAAAAGAAAACGCCATATCCACTGCGCTTGTCGTTTTTCCAATTGCCGTCGTATTTGTCGCCGTTTGGCCATGTTTTCACGCCGTGACCATTAAACGTATTGTTCAGGAACTCGCCTTCGTATTTGTTGCCATTTGCCCAAATATATATGCCATGCCCGTTTCGCTCATCGTTCGTCCAATTGCCTTCGTATTTGTCGCCATTAGCCCAGGTGTAAACGCCAATACCGCTTTTCTGGTTGTTCTCCCATTCACCCTCGTATTTGTCTCCATTGGCGAAATACTTCACCCCATGACCATTCCTTTTGTCGTTTTGCCATTCACCCTCGTATTTGTTACCATTCCTCCAATAATATATGCCGTGGCCGTTCTTTAGGTTGTTAACCCAGTATCCCTCATATTTCTCACCATCGGCCCAAGTATAGACTCCATAACCATTCATCGCTCCGTCGGCAATCTCGCCGACGTAGGTGTCTCCGTTGCCCAAAACAATTTTCTGTTGAACGTGTTCGTTGTCACTTTCTTGGGCGTTTGCATTGATTATAAATGCGTACATTCCCCAGAAAACAAGCATTGAAATAACGGTAGTCCGATTCATACTGATTGATTTTGAGAGTGATACGTTGTGTGTGAATTTTCACGTTGCAAATTTACGAAAAAATGTGATAAATGCCATACAGATTATATTAAAATTTACCGAAATGCCGTATAACTCTACTGAACTGTGTAAATGTCAATGATTTGCGCTTTTTTGTTGGTTTTTTGCCATAATAAAAAAGGCGTTCTGTGTTTTGAACGCCCCTTTTTTGTATTGTTTATTGTTTATTTTTTGAGTGCCGTCATTATTTTCTCCTCGATTTCAGCTGCTAGTTCTGGGTTGTCCTCCATCAGTTGTTTGGCTGCGTCACGCCCCTGTCCAAGCCTCGTTTCTCCGTACGAGAACCATGCGCCGCTTTTCTTGATTATGCCGTTCTCTACGCCAAGGTCGATTATCTCCCCTGAGCGTGAGATTCCCGTGCCGAACATAATATCGAACTCAGCTTTGCGGAAAGGAGGCGCAACCTTGTTTTTAACCACCTTTACGCGTACCTGGCTGCCGTTGGCTGTGTCGCTGTCTTTCAGTACGCCAATCTTGCGTATGTCAAGGCGGACTGAAGCGTAGAATTTCAGTGCGTTACCGCCCGTGGTTGTCTCTGGGTTGCCGAACATCACGCCAATCTTCTCGCGGAGTTGGTTGATGAATATGCAGGTTGTGTTTGTTTTGTTTATGCTTGCCGTGAGTTTGCGCAGTGCTTGGCTCATAAGGCGCGCCTGAAGGCCTACTTTGTTGTCGCCCATCTCACCTTCCAACTCAGCCTTAGGTGTGAGGGCTGCCACTGAGTCTATGACGATGATGTCTATGGCTGATGAGCGGATGAGTTGGTCGGCGATTTCCAATGCCTGTTCTCCGCTGTCTGGCTGCGAGATTAGCAGGTTATCTACGTCAACGCCAAGGTTTTCGGCGTAAAAGCGGTCGAATGCGTGTTCTGCGTCGATTATTGCCGCTACGCCGCCCTGTTTTTGCGCTTCCGCTATTGCGTGTATTGCGAGGGTTGTCTTACCTGACGATTCAGGGCCGTAGATTTCGATGATGCGTCCGCGTGGGTAGCCTCCTACGCCAAGGGCCATATTGAGGCCTACTGAACCAGAAGGGATTACTTCTACGTTTTCGTTTTTGCTGTCACCCAGTTTCATTATCGAGCCACGCCCATGGTCTTTCTCGATTTTGTCCATCGCAAGTTGGAGTGCCTTAAGTTTCTCTGGGGAGATTACTTTTTTTTCGTCCATAAAGTTTCTATATTTCTTCTATATAACAAATCTGCATCCTATTGATAATAAAATCTATTCCGCTTATACAAATCTATTTCGCTTATACATAATCCTCTAAAAAGTATAGAAAAGCGAAGCGTCCTAGAGCCACTAGAAAAACTAGGTTTTCTATAAAACCCGCTTAACTTTGCAAGCGATTAACATGCCTTGAAAGAGCGAAACAATACAGTGTATGGCGCAAGCCCAGTTTAATAATTTCAACATTAAAACACATTTTGTGCCGCTTTTGAGTCCCCGAAAAAGCCATCCCGCTAATGTTGGGACCTCTTTCAATCTGGCTTCTATATAGCTGCACGCTAACACCTGTAAAGACGGAGTTTGCTCCGTCTCTGAGGAATATCTGTCCTATCAGTTATATTCCTCCTTTGTTGAGACTCATCTCAATTCCGTTGCAAAGTTACGAATTTATTTCCACAAATCGTCGATTATTTCACGGAATTTTCCAACAAAAACGAATTTTCCAGCTTATGCTATGTCGAACCCCTTGTGTTTCAGTCTATTTTGTCGATATTCCCCCGATACTCTCGCTGTTGATGTTGGGTGGCTTCATTCGCTTTGTCTCTTTTTTGTTGGTTGTTCTCTCTGCCGTATGTTGTTTCCTGTTTTTTCATGTCGCTTGCCGTTTTACCTTCTTCCTATAGTGGTCTCAATTTTTTGACAGTTAAACAATTGCTTTTCTCGGCGTTTTTTGTCGCCGAGGGAACAAAGCCGCCGAGCCTCTGATGCGGCCGTTCATAGTTGTAAAAACGAATCCATCCATCAATGCCATTACGGAGCTCCATGACATCATCGGTCGGATGTGTGTAAATGTAATCCTGTTTGATAGAACGCCAGAACCGCTCAATCCAGATATTGTCCTTGCAACGGCCTTTGCCGTCCATTGAGATGCGGATTCCGTTTCGCTTAAGCAGTTCCTCCCAGTCAGCAGTCGTATATTGACTCCCTTTATCGGTATTGACTATCTCTGGAGCCCATATAAATCGACACATTCCTGCAGAAGTGCGTAAACATTAGAGTATTGCTGACACCACCTTTGCTCAGACATTTCCTTGGATATATAGGTTCTATGCCCATGACATCTATCAAACGCCTAACTCTCTTGATGTTAACCTTATAACCTATAAGCCTCAGGTAGTCACGGAAACCACGTTTGCCGGTAGTAGGATGATCCATAAAATACATGTCCATTATCTTCATTATTTCCTGGTTCTCCTTCGATTCCTCTGCAGGTTCGTAATATAAGCCTGAACGGCAAATATCCATCAACTGGCAGAATCTGTTGCGACTTATGCCTGCGGGACGCTTCTTCTCAAGTTCTGCTATCTGACTTTGAGTCCGGCATCCTCGCAGGCTTCCGCAAAAAAATCGCATTCCAGCGTTAGTTGCCCGACCTTGCGTTCAAGCTTTGCGTTTGTTTCCTTGAGCTTATTAATTTCACGCTTGTCCCCAGCGTCTGATTCGAATGCATTGTTGGAATTCTGAACGAGTCTCTCCTTCCATTCCTCAATCTTGCTTGGTGCAACTCCATACTTTTTTGCCAATGCCTGCAAGGTCTCTTTCTCTTGCAATGCCTCGATGGCTACCTTAGCCATATACGAAGCATCAAATTTACTTGGACTACCCATTTTTGTGTTTCTATTTTTTGCTTGCAAAGGTACGAATAATTTTTGAACTTTGCAAGTTGTCTAAAAATTGGGGACTATTATAGCCTAAAAAACGGATATCACAGCCCGACTGCTATGCGACACAATGAAGTAAGGTTGTCTTCACCGATAAAGCCAATTTGGATTGGGACGACGACAAGGCGGGGTTGTAACTGACGGAAAAAATCGGTAGGTGAAAGACGCGCAAAATCCTTCTCGGTTGTGACAATGTACCTGCAACCTTCTGATTCTGCGTTTATTCGTTTGATATCCTTCTCGGCGAAATCGTGGTGGTCATTGAATCGCAACGTCTTGACGGTAGGGGTCAAGGTACGGAGATGGTTGGCAAGTGGTTCTGGTTTCTCAATGCCTGTGAAGAGAAACAACGGTTCGCCGGACAACGAGACTGGGGTGGAATCAGTAGCACGATATGGCTCACCATATTCCATGTATGAGAAAAGTACGAGTTTCGGCACATTTAGTTCTTGGCGTTTACGTTCCATATCATCTTGAGTCAGCGTAGGCGGGCATTTGGTAACCACCACTACGTCAGCACGCGAAATACTGGAAAAGCAATCCCTCATCCTCCCTGCGGGCAGCATACGTTCATACCTTGGGTGAGAGGCGTAATCGGTCAAGATTATATTAAAAGAGGCACGGATGTCGCGGTGTTGAAACGCATCATCCAATATAACGAGGTCTATGTCCCCACGGTCGCGCAGATAGTCAACCGCCTCATGGCGATTTGCGCTGACGACTACCTGGACATCATGGAATTTACGATGAATCTGATATGCCTCGTCACCAAGGTCAAGGCTTGTAGAACCACTGTCGGCTACCACCATGCCGTGACTGCGGCGACGATAACCGCGAGACACATAAGCCTTGCGACCAGGAAGATTACGAAGAAGGAACTCAGAATGCGGGGTCTTGCCAGTACCTCCGACAGCCAAATTGCCAACGCATATTGATGGAAGGGACGAAACATGCGATGGCAGCACACCTCTGTCGTAAAGGAAATTACGAAGGCGGACGACAGAACCGTATATCAAGGAAGCAAAGAGGAACATCACCCGAAAAGTTTATGCATCATGTCAAAGCGTTCGACAGATTCGTCTTCGAACTTCCCGAGTTTTGAACGGACAAGGTCAAACGGTTTTTCCTCAGTCAGATTGCGGTTCTTGGAATAGAACTTGTCGGCATAGCATACCAACTGTTCCTCAAGTGTTTCGGGAATCATATCCCGCACGGGCAGAGGATAACCAGTCCTGAGAATATACTCCTTGGAAAGTCCTGTGCCTGTGTGACGTTCGCAGACCAACGCATGACGAGGAAGACCCAATTCGCGAAGCAGGTTAGCCCCCAAAATACCATGTTCGATGTAAAGGTGTGGACCAAGGCAGCCGATAGGTGGTGCGTAAGTGTAGAAAATGCCGATGTCGTGTAACATGGCAGCTTCGGCAACAAACTGGCGGTCAATATCCAATTCGGGATGGCGATCGATGCAGAGCAAAGCCTTGTCGCGCACACATTGGCTGTGTGTAACCAATATATTGTAAACGTTGCTTCCCTCGGGATAGTAACGCCCTATAATCTCCAATGTATCAATCATATCTGAATTTTGCTACTTTTTTCATTCTTATATAACTTGCCGCAAAAAAAACGACGGTCGCTAAAGACATCAAAGCAATCACCCAGTTGGCAAAACTGTCGAGACTTGCCAAAATCTGCACGGTGCTGAAATTATCAATATCCAAGTCCCTCCAACTGTCCAAACCAGTAGAAAAGCCAACGACAAGAAAGAGTGCCAACGACACTATCTGCGTCATAACCCAAAGGAGCAAAAGCCCGAAAATGAACGGATGGCGGCTAAAGATGGTGGCACAAAGCGAGAACCACGCACTGCTGAACAATATCGAAAATGCGGCGACAACAATGCACTTATCCATAAACGCCTCAGAGCCTTTCGGCAAAATCCCAGTGATATAGACGTAATTCCAATCGACGTCAGCAAAATAGTCGGTCGGAACATTCCCCGTAACAAACCACTGCAACAGGTCAGCCACGGCAAACGCCAGCAAAGAGTCGAATATAGCAATCAAGAAACTGTGCGTCAACACAACCGCATAGCGTTCCATGTTCGTAGCAGGGCGCATCATTGAGGCATACCGCAAATCGTCCTTGCCTAAGAAATAGACGGAATGGGCAGAACTGAACCCCACCACCACGGCAACTATGCTGAGCAATATCACGATTTTAAAGAAACCGTACATACCCATGTTGACCATCAACTCAGCAGGAGACAATCCAACGACAGTAGCCTTGACCAAAGCATTGTAAAAAATAAAGAAAAGCAAGAATAATAACGTCAGCATGACGACAAAAACGGCATGCAACTTACGGTCAACCATCAGGGACGAACGCATCAGCGAGGCATATTTGCCAACGGTGAAATTTTTCATTTGAGAGTGGTCATATTAGGACAGATTAAACAACCTGCAAAGGTACGAAAAATCCATGAAACAACTCATACTTTATCCATTAAAAATAATAAATTAATTTTTAACCGAAAAAGAGACTGAAATCCAATTTTTTTTTCGTACCTTTGCAAAGTATTATGAGAAAACTCCTGACTTCGGGAATGCGTCACCAAAAATATGTTTTACGGGTCGGAAAGGGTAA